>DATLZF010000826.1:0-2603 GCA_035574135.1 Candidatus Methylomirabilota bacterium | reverse complement strand
TGACCAAGACGATGATTCTCGAACACGTCTGGGATTACAGCTTCGATCCCCAGACCAACGTGGTGGATGTGCTCGTGCACCGGCTGCGGAGCAAGGTGGACCCTGACAAGACGCTGATTCAAACCCTCCGCGGCGTGGGCTATGTCCTCAAGGCTTCTTGACCGGCCTGGGCGTGCCTTCAGCATCCGGCTGAATCTCTGGTACGCTGGCGTCTTCACCGTGAGCGTGGCCTTGTTGTCCGGCGCCCTCTATCTCCTCTTGTCCGCCGCCATTGAACGCAAGGATGTGGAAGCCATCGAAACCCGGCTCAGGGAGTACTTGATCATCCTTCAAAACAGCGGTCCCTACGGCCTGAACGCCTGGATTCAACAGAGCGGCGAGGCGCAGAAGCACAAGTCCTTCTTCGTCGCGGTGGTCCACCCGGATCGGAGCCTCACGCCCGTGATGGTTCCGGAGGAGTGGGTGCAGGTGAATCAATCCATCCTGGACTTCGGTGCCTTCCAGTTGAGGCGCTCCACCACCTCGTTGCGCATTCCGCGCGACGAGGAGAAGGACCTGCTGATTGTCACCCACGCGCTGCGCGACGGTTCGGTGCTGTGTGTCGGCCGCAGCACGGACAAGCGGGAAGTGTTGCTGCGGCCGTTCCGGCGCGCCTTTCTGCTCGTGGTCACGCCGGTGCTCCTGATTGGCTTTGTGGGCGGCGCCCTGTTCGCTCACCGGGCGATGAAGCCGCTGCGCGCCATCGTGGCCACGGTGCGATCCATCATCGACACGGGCCGGTTGGACGCGCGGGTGCCGACGCGCGACACCCGGGACGAACTGGACGAGTTGGCCGGACTGTTCAACCGGATGCTCGACAAGAACCAGGCGCTCATCCGCAACATGCGCGAGTCCCTCGACCACGTGGCTCACGACCTGCGCACGCCGCTGACGCGCCTGCGCGGCGGCGCCGAACTGGCGCTGCGCAACAAGTCCGAGCCGGAGGCGCTTCGCGAGGCGCTCGCCGATTGCGTCGAGGAGTCCGATCGCGTGTTGACGATGCTCAAGACGTTGATGGACGTGGCCGAGGCCGAAGCGGGCGTGATGAAGCTCGACTGCGTGAAGGTGGACGTGTGTCCGTTGCTCACCGAGACGGTGGAGCTCTACGAATACGTGGCCGATGAGAAGCGAATTCTGATCAAGACGGACTTCGGCGGTTCGTGCGAGGCCGTGGTGGATCCGGACCGGATGCGCCAGGTGTTTGCCAATCTGCTGGATAATGCCATCAAGTACACCCCGGAGGGCGGTGAGGTGTTGCTCCAGGCCCGCCGTGAAGTGGGCGCGGTGGTCATTCGCGTTCGGGACAACGGGATCGGCATTCCGGCCGACGAACAGAACCGCATCTGGGATCGCCTCTTCCGCGGCGACAAAAGCCGCTCGCAGCGCGGACTCGGACTGGGTCTGAGCCTCGTCAAGGCCATTGTCGAAGCCCACCGCGGCACGGTGGCCGTGGCGAGCGAGGTGGGCCGCGGGTCGGAGTTCACGCTGCGCCTGCCGGTCGCGGCGTGAGACCGCCCAGGCCGGCTGCACAGTGGCGAGGGGTCAGGAGGTTGGGGCCGGTGGCGGCAGCGGAATGCGCACCGTGATCGTGGTGCCCGCACCGGGCTGACCGGCGATGTGGCACTCGCCGCCAAGAGTGGCGGCGCGTTCCCGCATGCCGAGCAGTCCGAACGATTTTGCATTCGCCTGTTGTGCGTCGGTGATGCCGCGGCCGTTGTCGTGGACCACCAGATGCAAGGCGTGGCCATCCGCCACCAGCGAAGCCTGAACGCGGCTGGCCTGGGCGTGCCGCGCGACGTTGGTCAGCGACTCCTGGAAGATACGGAAGACGGCGGTGCCCAGGTCGCGCGGGATCTCCGTGACGCCGAGACGAGTCTCCAGGTGGCACTCGACGCCTGTGCGGGTCTGGAACTCACGCGCCTGCCACTCGAGCGCGGGCACCAGTCCGAGGTCGTCCAGGACGCCGGGCCGCAGCTCGGCGGCGATTTTGCGCACGGATTTGACCATCCGATCCAGCAGATCGGCCATGGATCGGCATTTGTCCACCAGCACCGCCTGGCTGTCGGCGAGGGAGCCAGCGGCCAGGCGGCGTTCCATCCAGGCGAGATCCATTTTCAGCCCGGTGAGCATCTGGCCCAGTTCATCGTGGATCTCGCGGGCGATGCGGGTGCGTTCTTCCTCGCGGATGGATTGGAGATGGGCTGCGAGGAGACGGAGCTGCTCGCGGGAACGGCTGATCTCGGCCTCGGCCTCCTTGCGCGACGTGATGTCCAGCGCCAGCCCGCCCAGGAGCCGCTGGCCGGCGGCGTTTTGGAAGACGAACTTGTACACCAGAGCGTGGTAGGGTGACCCATCGGGTCGCTGGCCGGATTCGACGGTCTCAATCGGTTGACCGGAAGCGAAGGCCGCCTCGTCGCTGCGGCGGAAGGTTTCCGCGGTCGCGGGTGGCCAGAGCTGAACATCGGCTTGGCCGATGAGTTCCCCGGCCGGGCGCCCGAACTGCCGGGCCCAGGCCGGATTGCCGAACAGGTAGCGGCCGCGGTCATCCTTGATGAAGGCGACCA
>DATLZF010000825.1:0-3530 GCA_035574135.1 Candidatus Methylomirabilota bacterium | reverse complement strand
CAGGAACGTCACCAACAGCAGGTGTATCAGGGGCTTTGACATCTGCAAACGCTTCAACATGACGATTCGAGTTCCGGCAAACCGGACGCGGCAACGGGCGGTTTGGTGACGGGATTGTAAAACGAATTATTCGTACCATTTCAAGCGGAGCTTCGCCGGGGCGTTCCTTCCCATGCCTGTCCAAGGCGGATGACAGAGAAATGCGGGCTTCGATGCGGTTAAATTCCCAAGGCGAAGACGGCAAGCCCACAACGCCGCGAAGCCGCAACCGCAGAGCGAACACCCGTTTCCACGAACCGGTGCGTCGAGCATCCGCCCGACGCGGTTTTCTCCTGCTTGCTTCGCGCCGAGCAGGTGCTCGGCGCTCCCGCCCCCGGTTCAAGGGCACAAGGTGCGAGCTTGTTCAGGCCTGTCTGAAAATTCCGCGGGGTCCTGTTTTCTCGCAAAAGGCCGGATGGCACGGCGCGACGAGCGAGCATCCCCGCAGCGGTCTGTGAGCCCAGGAGCAACGCCGCCGGAGGGCCGTTTGCGAGAAACCCCTGCGGGCGGCGGGTCTTTGGGCCGTGGCCGGCGTTGGCCCGGACCTTGCAGCCCACTGCGGGGATGCCCGGTCCTCGCCGCCTTGGCCGCGGCCAAAATCCCTCGCCGCAGGACCTCACGCAATTTTCAAACCGGCTCTCAGAGGCTTCTCACCCCGGCCCGTTCCTCCTGGTCGCCGGGCCATCCACCGATGGATCCAAGTCCGCTGCCAAGGCAGAGCGTCTTTTTCACGAATGTTGCGAGTCATGCAGCCTGATTAAAAAACGACAGAGGTTGATTGTTCGCCCTGCGCGTTGAGTTTCTGGCCGGCCAGTTCAATTGTTTTCGAAATCAAGGAGATGTGGATTTCGCTGAAGGGAATTCAACGGGTGGCACCACGATTGCTAAACCCGGTCCAGCCGCCGCGTCGGCGGCCTTGAGCAAACGAACCGTCTATGAAAAAAATCGAAGCGATCATCAAGCCGTTCAAGCTGGAGGAGGTCAAGGATGCCCTCTCCGAAGTCGGCGTCGAAGGCATGACCGTCAGCGAGGTCAAGGGCTTCGGCCGCCAGAAGGGCCACACCGAAATCTACCGCGGCAGCGAGTACACGGTGGATTTTCTGCCCAAGATCAAAGTGGAGGTCGTGGTTGCCAACGAGCGGACTGAAGCCGCCGTGGCCGCGATCGTCAAGGCCGCCAAGACCGGCAAGATCGGCGACGGCAAGGTGTTTGTGTCGCCCGTGGAAGAAGCCGTGCGCATCCGCACCGAGGAAAAAGGTGAGGCCGCCGTTTAACCGCAACCCAACTTACCCGCACCAAACACCATGAAAAAATTGCTGCTTACTCTGACATTGCTGGCCGGGCTGTTTGCCGCCGGAACCGCCCTGATGGCCGCCGAGGCGGCCCCCAAGGAACCCACGCTCGAACAACGTGTGGCGGATTTGGAAGCCTACGTGAACAACGGCGCGCGGACGGCGGACGTGGCCTCGAAAGTGGCCGGTCCCGGCCCCTGCCACAACGCCTGGCAGATGGCCTCCACCGCGCTGGTGCTGTTCATGACCTTGCCCGGCTTGGCGCTGTTCTACGGCGGCCTCGTCCGCAAATAGAACGTCCTCTCCGTGATGGCCCAGTGCCTGGGCATCGCGGGCATGGTGACGATCCTCTGGTGGGCGTGCGGCTACAGCCTGTCGTTCTCCGGCGGCAACGCGTTCATCGGCGACATGGCCAACGCGATGTTCAACGGCATGAAGCCGGATGCCGTCGGCGCCGGCTACCACTGGATCAGCGATTACATCTGGGCCATGTTCCAGCTCACCTTCGCGATCATCACCCCGGCGCTGATCGTCGGCGCCATCGCCGAGCGCATGAAATTCTCGGCGGTGCTGCTGTTCATCGCGCTGTGGATGTTTGCGGTGTACTTCCCGATGGCGCACATGGTCTGGAGCGGCAAGGGGCTGATGTGCGGCGCGCTGAATCCCGACGCCGCCATCAAGGCCCTGGACTTCGCCGGCGGCACGGTCGTGCACATGACCTCCGGCTGGAGCGCGCTGATCCTCTGCTTGATCCTCGGCCCGCGCAAGGGGTTCGGCAGACACCCGATGCCGCCGCACAGCATGGTGCTCTGCATGATCGGCACCGGCATGCTCTGGGTCGGCTGGTACGGCTTCAACGCCGGCTCGGCGCTCGGCGCGGACGCGATCGCCTCCAACGCCTTCACCACCACGACGCTGGCCGCCGCGACGGCGGGCTTCGTCTGGGGCATGGCGGAATGGATTCTCAAGGGCAAACCCAGCGTGCTGGGCTTTTGCTCGGGCATCGTCGCGGGTCTGGTCGTCATCACGCCGGCTTGCGGTTTCGTCAACACGACCGGCGCAATGATCATCGGCGTGGCGGCGGGCATCGTGCCCTTCCTGGCCTGCTCCTACCTCAAGGCCAGGCTGGGATATGACGACGCGCTCGACACCTTCGGCGTCCACGGCGTTGGCGGCACGCTCGGCGCGCTCATGACCGGCCTGCTTGCCGACGAGAAGGCCAATGCCGTCGTTTCGGGCGTGAAGAACGGCCTCCTCGGCGCGCAGATCAAGGCGATCCTCGTGACCCTGATTCTGTCCATCGTGGCCACCGCTGTCATCGCGTTCCTCGTGAAGGCCGTCGTGGGCTTGCGTCCGACGGATGAAGTTGAAACAGTGGGCCTCGATCTCTCCGAGCACGGGGAGGAAGGTTACACGGCATAAACCCTCAACCGTTTTGCGACGCCGGCCAATAAACGCGGACGAGAGCCGCGCTTGGCCGGCGCCGCGGTTTGAAGACACACAACCAACACAGAAGGAAGGAACAGTAAGGAACATGAGCACACCCAAGCAGGTATTGGAAATGGCCAAGAAGGCCGGGGCGAAGATGGTGGACATCAAATTCGTGGACACCTTCGGCACCTGGCAGCACTTCAGCGTGCCCACCGGCGAATTGACCGAGGAGGTCTTCGCCGAGGGCTTCGGCTTCGACGGCAGCTCGATCCGCGGCTGGAAGAGCATCGAGGCGTCCGACATGCTCGCGATGCCCGACCCCAACACGGCGTTCATCGACCCGTTCTGCGCCGTGCCCACGCTCTCCCTGACGTGCACCATCGCCGAGACGGGCACCAAGGAAGCCTACAACCGCGACCCGCGCGGCATCGCCCAGCGCGCCGAGAAACATCTCCAGAGCACCGGCCTGGCTGACACGGCGGTGTTCGGGCCGGAAGCCGAGTTCTTCATCTTCGACAACGTGCAGTTCGACTCCCGCAGCAACGGCACGTTCTACAGCGTCGATTCGGAGGAAGGCGTCTGGAACACGGGCCGCGACGAGGCGCCGAACCTCGGCTACAAGCTGCGGCACAAGGAGGGTTACTTCCCCGTGGCCCCGCAGGACACGCAGCAGGACATCCGCACCGAGATGTGCCTGGTGATGGAGGAACTGGGCATCAAGATCGAGCGCCAGCACCACGAGGTCGCCACCGCCGGCCAGGCGGAGAT
>DATLZF010000824.1:0-10687 GCA_035574135.1 Candidatus Methylomirabilota bacterium | reverse complement strand
CCGCCGCGACTTTGTCGCGGGCGCGGCCATTGTCTCGGCCACGGCCGCCGCCTCGGTGGGGCTGGCGGTCGCGCAGACCGGGGTTGCGGCCGCGGCCCCAGCGGCGCCCGGACCCGATTACCGCATCGAGCGCGGGCGCATCCGGCACTCGGTCATGGGCTGGTGTTTCAATCCAATGCCCACGCCGCAACTGATCGAGGCCTGCCACCGGATGGGGATGACGGCGATGGAGGGAATCGGCGCCGAGCATTACCCGCGGTTGCGCGAGCTGGGCATGAAGCCGTCGCTGATCGGCAGTCATGGTTTCAGGGAGGGCCCGACGAACCGATCCCATCACGCCAACTGCCTGAAAAAACTCCGTGAGGGGATCGATCTCGCGGTCGAATATGGTGCGCCGGGCGTCATCACCTTCACCGGGATGCGCGAGCGCGATGTGTCCGACGCGCAGATGGAGCAGAACTGCGTCGATTGCTGGAGGGAGATCGTCGGCTACGCCGAACAGAAGCAGGTGAACCTGTGCCTCGAACATCTCAACTCCCGGGATGACACGCATCCGATGAAGGGGCATCCGGGTTACTTTGGTGATGACCTCGGGCGGTGCGTGCGGCTGATTGAGCGCGTCGGCTCGCCGCGGTTCAAGCTGCTGTTCGACATCTACCACGTCCAGATCATGCACGGCGACGTGATCCGCCGCCTGCGCGCGCACCGGGACGTGATCGCGCACATCCACACGGCGGGTGTGCCCGGCCGTGGGGAACTGGATGACACGCAGGAGCTGAACTACCCGCCGATCATGCGCGCGCTGCTCGAGCTGGGCTACACGGGTTACGTGGCACATGAGTTCATCCCGACCTGGCCGGACAAGCTGGCCGCGTTGCGGCACGGGGTGCGGGTGTGCGATGTGTGAGCGGGTGCCCGGCAGGCGTCGCACGGGCTTCCGTAACGGGTTCCCTGTTGAACGCTTTCGTTTGGCTTGGTGAAGGCCTGCTCTCGTTCCGGAAGTCGGAATTGAAATTGAAAACGGAATTCCTGGCGCGGCACACTGCGCCGCCGTGTTTCATCTGCAACCCATCCAGACGCTGGACCTGCCGGAGCTGGCGCCGTACCGCACCATGCGCATGGGCGCCGGCCACGTCAGCCAGCGCCTGTTTGTCGCCGAGGGCGAGAAGATTCTACGGCGTCTGCTGGAGAGCACGCTTGGCGTGGTCTCCTGCCTCATGCCGGCGAAGTGGGTCCCGGAGTTCGCTCCCCTGTTGAACGCGCGTCCGGAGGACATCCCGGTCTATCTGGCCGAAAAGAAGCTGCTCGAGACGCTGGTCGGTTTCTCGATGTACCAAGGGGTGTTGGGGGTGGGCCGCATTCCGCCTGCCACCACGCTCGAGGCATTGTTGGCCGCGACGCACCCGCCCCGGTTGCTGGCCGCGGTCGATGGCCTGACCAACGCGGAGAACCTCGGCGTGCTGGTGCGCAATTGTGCGGCTTTCGGGGTTCAGGGCCTGCTCGTGGGCGAAACGTGCAGCCATCCCTATCTCCGCCGCTCGGTGCGCAACTCGATGGGTACCATCTTCAAGCTGCCCCTCGTTGAGCCGCCCTCGCTGGCGGCGACGTTGAGGGAGTTGAGCAGCCGGGGCACGCGTGTCATTGCGGCCCATCCGCACGCGGAGCAAAAGACGCCCCCCGCCGCCGTGTTCGCCGGTGATTGCTGCATCGTGTTCGGCAGCGAAGGACTGGGGCTGTCGCCGGCGGTGCTGGCGGTGTGCGACGAAGCGGTGGCCATCCCCATGCACCCCGGGGTTGATTCGCTGAACGTGGGCAGCGCGAGCGCCGTGTTTCTCTACGAGGCCGCCCGGCAACGCGGGTTCGCCGGTGGCGTGATCGTGCCGGGGTAGCCGGCCGACGCTCACCCGGCTCGCGGGCTGGCGTCACGCTTCGACGAAATCGCGCTCGCGCTGGCGCACGACGAGCACCGGGCAGCCGGCGTGGCGAACGATTTTCTCCGTGGTCCCGCCGAGGAGGAAGTGCGCCAGCCCCGTGTGCCCGTGCGTTGCCACCACAATCAGATCCGCCCGGGACTCCTCGGCCTCGGCGATGATCTCGCGGAACGGGTTGCCCGAGCGCACCCGCCAGGCGCCAACCCTGTCGCCCCGGTCCCCGAGGCCGGCCCGCAGCGTTTGGAGCCGCTCTTGAGCGGTGCGTCGCCCTTGGGCGCTTTTGATGGCCATCCGTGCGTAGCCGAATTCCGGCCACGACGGCAGCGCCAGCACGTGGACGAGCGACAGCGTTGCCCCGGCCTGTTCCGCCAGCGCCAGGGCGTAATGCAGCGCCTTGGTCGAAGGGGCGGAAAAGTCCGTGGGCACGAGGATTTGTCGCAGCCGGAATTCACGCCGTTTGCGCCCTGCGGCGCGCGCCACCAGCACCGGACACGGCGCGTGCCGGAGAACCTGCTCCGCGGTGCTGCCCATCAGCAGGTGCTTGAGGCCGGTATGGCCGTGCGTCGAGATCACCAGCAAGTCCGTGTTCCGACGGGCGGCGAATTCCGTCAACTCGTACGCCACCGCGCCGGTGAGGACGTGGGTCACCACGGGCAGCGCTTTCGGCAGGTGTGCCTCGCGAAAGCGCGCCAGGCTGGCGGCCGCCCGGCGTTCCAAATCGTCCACCGGCATCGCCGCCGTCACGGGATGGCCGACATCGATGGGCAAGGCGGGTGGGATGACGTAGGTGAGGTCGATTTGCGCGCCGAACCGCTCCGCCAGTTCGGTCGCCAGAGCCAACGCCGCGCGCGAGGCCTCGGAGAAGTCCGTCGGCACCAGCAGGCGCCGTAGGTGAATCGGGCTGGAGGGCGATGGTGGCGCCGGAGCAGAGGCGGGAGGCTCGGGTTCGCCACCGGATTGAGAAGGGGTCGCTCGTTTCATGGCCGATACCGGCTCTTTAGCGCGGGCCGGGCGTTGGGGAACGCGCAGCCGCGGCGGATTGCCGCGTCAGAGCCAGGAGCCGGCCGCGCGTGGCTTGCAGCCGGTCCAACAGCACCTGCGACACCCGCCGGAGCAACTCGTAACCGAGCAGGGGATCCGTCTCGCACTGCTCGCGCAGCCGGGTGCCGTAAAAGAACACCGCCGTGGTCGGTGCCAGCGCCCGGGCGTCGAAATGCCAGTAGTAGGGCGGAAACAGCCACGACCATCCCAGCACATCCCCGCTGCCGAGCGTCTGCACCCGGATGGGTTCGCCTTCCTCGCCGTGCGCTTCGATGCCGACCTCGCCCGTCTCGATGAGATAGAACCGGTTGGCGGGATCGCCTTCGTGGAAGATGTGCTCGCCCGGTGCGAAGGAGCAGACCATGGCGCAGGCGGCGAGGGTCTTCACGTGCTCCGGATTCAGGTCGCGGAGGAACGGGTGGTTGCGAATGACGCCTTCAATCGATGTCTCGCTCATGCTTCAAGCCTCGCCCATCCCACGCACCTTTGCCTTCCCGCGCTTGCCAGATACGCAACCGATTTTGATGGGCGGGTGCGCGAGCCTCGTCCGAAGTCTGGCGCGTCCGGCAGGACTCGAACCTGCAACCTTCTGATCCGAAGTCAGAAGCTCTATCCAATTGAGCTACGGACGCTCGCGACCGTCCCGCAGAGTCTGGTCCCCCGCCCCGGGCGAGGCCAGAAAAATCCCCGGGACCGGGCCGGACGGCTAAGGGCCAGTCAACCCCGCTTCAACGATTGTCCCACGGACCATTCCTTGGCGGTGGTTGGCGGACCGGCACGGTGGTGTGCTCGCGTCGGCGGGCATCCGTCGCGACCGGGAAGGCGTGGTGCGCTCAACGGCGGGCGCCGTGGCGGATGACGCGGGCCGCAGCGACTTCGACGGTGGTCTGGCGGCCGAGGAAATCCATCAGCACCAGCACGCGCTGGCGGCCCGGCATGACCTGCTTCACCACGACTTCCAGGCCGGCGAAAGGGCCCCCGGCGAGCTCGACCAGTTCACCGGCCAGCAGTTCGCCGCTCAGTTCCTGAATGCCGGACTGCCCGAGCACGGCGCGCAATCCTGCGATGACGGAATCGGGCACCGTGGGCCACTTGCTGCCAAAATGCACCACCCCGCTCACCCCCGGCGCGTAATGCACGCGGATCAGCGAATCCTGCCAGTCGAACCGCGCGAACAGGTAGTTGGGAAACATCGACTCGGTGACGACCGCCCGGCCCGCGCGGCCGGTCCGGGTAAAGCGGACCCGCGGGTTGAACACTTCCACCCCGGCCATCTTGCCGAGGTGGCCGGCCGCGATCTGTTCGTGGCGCGGCTGTGAGCGCACGCAAAACCACGCGCGGCGCGGTTCCCCTCCGTTCATGGTCTCAGGACATGCCGGCAGTGTCAGTTCAGACATGGGCGTGAGCTTAACGGTCGCCCCGCAGTTGGAAACCCCGAATCGTTGGTTCAACACGGTCCGCCGGCGCGGCCGTGACCCTCATCGCGTCTCTTCCACCCCGCGTCGCGCCGCCAGCACGCGGCGGGTGGGCACGTAGCCCGCGATGAACTCGCGCCGGAACTGGTCGAACGTGCCGGCGCGCAGATGGGCCCGGATGTCCTCCATGAGCTTCATGAACAGATACGAGTTGTGCACGCTCAACATGCGCAGGCCGAGGATTTCGTTCACGTTCAACAGATGTCGCAGGTAGGCGCGGGTGAAATGGCGGCAGGCGTAGCAGCCGCAGCCTTCCTCGATCGGCCGGAAATCGGCCTTGTTGAAGCCGCCCTTGATGCTGAGGGTGCCGTGCCGGGTGAATGCCGTGCCATTGCGCGCCACCCGGGTCGGCAGCACGCAGTCGAACATGTCCACGCCCCGGGCGACCAGCTCGACCAGTTGCGCCGGCGTGCCCAGGCCCATGGCGTAGCGCGGTTGGTTGGCCGGCAGGAAGGGCTCGGTAAATTCCACCGCCTTGAACATCTCCGGCTCTGGTTCCCCCACGCTCACGCCCCCGATGGCGTAGCCGTCGAAGCCCATTTTCACGAGGGTGCGCGCGCAGTGTTCCCGGTAGTCGGCGTGGCAGCCGCCCTGCACGATGCCGAAGACCTGCTGTCCGGCGGCGCGCGGTTGCTCCCGGCATTCGGCCGCCCAACGAAGCGAGCGTTCAACGGCCGCGTGCACTTCCCGCCGCGTGGCGGTGTGGGGCGGGCAGTCGTCGAACACCATCGCAATGTCCGAGCCCAGCCGCCGCTGAATTTCCATGGCCTCCTTGGGCCCGAGGAACAGCAGCGAGCCGTCCAGATGCGAGCGAAACTCGACCCCGTGCGCCTTGATCTTGCGGATCTTCGCCAGACTGAACACCTGGAACCCGCCGCTGTCGGTCAGGATCGGCTTGGACCAGTTCATGAAGCGATGCAGCCCGCCGGCGGCGTCGATGATCTCCAGTCCCGGGCGGATGAACAGATGGTAGGTGTTGCCGAGGATGATCTGCGTGCCCATCTCGTCGAGTTCCCGCGGATCCAGCGCCTTGACGGTGGCCTGCGTGCCCACGGGCATGAACACCGGCGTGTCGATGACGCCGCGCGAAGTGGTCAAACGCCCGAGGCGCGCCCGGCTGGAGGGATCGGTTTGCAGCAGCTCGAACATGAGCGGCTGATTCAGCCACGATTGGCCCGGTCTGAGAAGGCATTTGTCGCAGGCGGGGCCGCCTTGGCGACGTGAAGCCAAAGCGTCGGCTCAAACGTGGCCGCGTGGCTGGCAGCAGCCGCGCGGGCGGGTGGGGGAGAAGCCGCGGCCCACCTCCTCAGCAGCAGTCGGACCTGCCATCCCCACTCCCGGCCCGCAACCCGTGCCGAGCGTTGACATCGACCGGTGAGCCGATTTACTGGGTCCATGAAACGCCCGCTGTTTTGTTTCGCGCTCCCGCCTCGAAGTCCCGCTGTTTTGGTGCGGCTTGCGTGCCGGGTTCTGCCTGTCGTCCTTTTCGCCGCGGCGTCGGCTCGGGCGGCGCAAACGTTCGACTGGCCGCGATGGCGCGGTCCGGAGTTGAACGGCCATTCGCGGGAGACCGGCTGGACCACGCAATGGCCAAAGGAAGGTCCGCCCATCCTCTGGCGGGCCGAGGTGGGCATCGGTTTCTCCTCGATCACGGTTGGTGGCGGTCGGGCGTTCACGCTCGGCAATCGCAACGACAAGGACACGGTTTACGCCTTTGACGCGGCGACGGGCCGCGAAATCTGGAAGTTCACCTACGACGAGCCGACCGACCCGCACTATTACGAGGGCGGCACCAGTTGCACGCCCACGCTGGATGGCGACGCGCTCTACACCCTCAGCCGGCGGGGTGAACTGTGCCGCTTCGAGGCCGCCACGGGCCGAGTCATCTGGCGCACCAACCTCGCCAGGGCCACGGGCGCCAAGGTGCCAGAGTGGGGTTTCGCCTCGGCGCCGCTGGTCGAGGGCGATTGGCTCATTCTCAACGCCGGTTCCGCCGGCACCGCCATCGACAAGCGTGACGGCAAGGTGGTGTGGACCTCGGGCAAAGGCAGCGCCGGCTATTCCTCCGCCGTCCCATTCGTCTTCGAAGGGGAACGGCACGTCGTCATGGCCGCGCTCGAATCCATCATTGCCGTGCGCGTCAAGGATGGCGCCCGGTTGTGGGAATACCCGTGGAAGACCCGTTACGACGTGAATGCCGCCGACCCGATTCTCGCCGGGGACAAGGTTTTCATCTCGTCCGCCTACGATCACGGCGGCGCGTTGCTGCGCGTCCGGGGCCGGGAAGTCACCAAGGTCTGGGAGAACAAGAATCTGCGCAACCACATCAACACCTCGGTCCTCGTCGCGGGCCACCTTTACGGCATCGACGGCGACGCGGGCGCGAAAGACAGCGCGTTGCGCTGCGTGGCCCTCGACAGCGGCGAGGTGAAGTGGACCGAGAAAGCCGTCGGCTCCGGCGCACTCATGGTGGCGGATGGCAAGCTGATCATCCTGAGCGCCACCGGCGAACTGATCGTGGCCGAGCCGTCGCCCGAGGCCTTCAAGCCCATCGCTCGCGCGCAGGTGATCGGCGGCAAATGCTGGACCGTGCCGGTGCTCGCGCACGGGCGCATCTACTGCCGCAACGCCCAGGGCCGCGTCGTCTGCGTCGATGTACGCGATCCGCACGGCGCGATCCCTTCCGCCCACTGACCCTTGCAGGAGAATTCCATGAAGACGATCGACCTCTCACCGGTGACGGCCGGCGGCTGGCGGAGCCTTCTCGCCGTCTGGCTTGCCAGCCTTGCACTGACTCGGGGAGCGGCTGCGGATGCCGACGGGTTCGTGCCTCTGTTTCCCGCAGACGGCATCCCCAAGGGCTGGACCGTGCGCAAATGGAACGACGTGAGCGAGCCGGCCGATGCCGGCATTCGGTGGGAGGTCAAGGGCGGCGTCCTCCACGGGGGCGAGCCCCGGGGCACGTGGCTGATGAGCGAGCAGGAGTATGGCGATTTCACCCTGCGCTTCGAGTTCAAACTCGGCGAACGCGGCAACAGCGGTTGCGCGCTTCGGGCGCCCATGAAGGGCGACCCGGCCTTCGACGGCATGGAACTGCAGATGGCCGACCTGCGTTACAACCCGGCGGCCAAGGAGTCGGAGCTGACCGGCGGCATCTACCGCGCCATCGCGCCCATGCGGCAGGTGTACAAACCCACGGAATGGAACCGGTATGAAATCACGCTCAAGGGCGAGCGCCTCAAGGTGGTGTTGAACGGCGAGACCATCCAGGACCTCGACCTCGGCCGGCAGTCGCAGGAGGTCAAACGCCACGATGGCACGCTGGCCCCCCCGGTGAAGGATCGCCCCCGCCGCGGCCACATTGGGTTTCAGGAACTCAGCCGCGAGGGCGCCCACGTTCAGATCCGCAATGCCCGGATCAAAGTGTTGGAGTAAGGATGCACTCGCGCCGAGTTCTCGCAGCGCCGACGAAATCATCGCACCACCATCCGTGAGAACGGGCTGACGTAGGCCTGTAACGTGACGAGAAGGCCCACCAGCGCCGCCAGCGCCACGCTGTGGAAGAACACGTAGCGGAGGATGCTGCCCTCGTGGCCGTACCAGTTCGTGGCCGTGCTGGCCACCACGATGCTCTGGGCATCGACCATCTTGCCCATGACACCGCCCGTGCTGTTGGCGGCGGCCATCAGGGTGGGGCTGATGCCCGTTTGTTCGGCAGTAATCTTCTGGAGGCTGCCGAAGAGCACATTCGAAGCGGTGTCGGAACCGGTCAGCGCCACGCCCAGCCAGCCGAGCATCGTGCCAAAAAAAGGGTAGAACGCGCCCGTCTTGGCCAGCGCCAGACCCAGCGTGGCATCGGCGCCCGAATACTTGGTCACATAACCGAGCGCCAGCATGCCGGCAATGGTCACCAGCGAATAACGCACCCGCCAGAGCGTGGCCACATAAGTCCGGGCCATTTCCCGCGGACTGCATCCGATTAGGACGCCCACCAGGATGGCGGCGGCCAGGATGCCTGTGCCGGTGGCCGACAGCCAGTTCAGATCAAAAACCGCCTTCTCCGGAAGCGCGTCGGGAGGAGCGACGGGAGGGGTTCGCTGGACGACGAGGTGCAGCGACGGTACCTCAAACTTCGGCGCTGAGGCGGCATTCAACGTCTTCTTGATTTCGGGAATGCCCCAGGCAAACACGACCAGGCTGAGAAGAACCCAGGGCATCCAGGCGCGCGCGAGGACGAGCCGCGTGTGACGCGGGGTCGCGGCGGCCGCGGCCGCGGAGCTTCCGGCCGGCCGCCAGCCGTCCTTCGGCCGCCAGAACTTCAGCAGGATTCCCGTGGCGCCCATGGAACAGATCGACGCGATGATATCGACCAGCCACGGCCCGTGATAATTCGAGACGAGGAACTGCGGGATGGCGAAGGAAACGCCGGCCGTCAACGCCGCCGGCCACACGCCCACCATGCCGCGGAACCCGGCAAACGCCCACACCACCCAGAAGGGCACGAGCACCGAGAAAAACGGCAGTTGCCGCCCCGCCATCGCCGACAGATCGTGCAGGTCCAGACCGGTCACGCCGTGCAGGGCGATGATGGGCGTGCCCAGTGCGCCGTAGGCGACGGGCGCAGTGTTGGCGATTAACGACAGGCCCGAGGCCTGCAGCGGTTTGAAGCCGAGCTGAATCAGAATCGCGGCCGTGACCGCCACCGGGGTGCCGAACCCGGCCGCGCCCTCGAAGAACGCGCCGAAGGAAAACGCGACCAACAGGACCTGCACGCGGGGGTCGGGCGCGAAGTGCCCCAGGCTTTCGCGCAACACCTCGAACAACCCGCGCTGCACCGTCAGTTGGTAAAGAAAGATCAGGTTGAGAATGATCCATCCGATGGGGAACAGCCCGTAAGCCGCGCCATAACCGGTCGTGGCCAGCGCCGTGGCCCATGGCATGCGGTAAACGAAAACCGCCAGGGCCAGCGCCACCGCCAGGCCCAGCAGCGCCGAGAGATGAATGCGAACGTGGAACCAGGCGATCGCTCCCAGCAACACTACCACCGGCACGGCGGCAACCAGCGTGGAAAGCCACGGATTCCCCAAGGGATCGTAGTTCTGTAACCAGGTCATGGGATGGGTTGCCCGAGAGCAAACGGGCAATCCCGGAGATTGTCCAGCCTCCCGTTGGTTGATCTGTTTGCGCCTTCGTAACGCGTTCGTCCGCTGTCCGCCACAGGGCCGTGGTGGATTGGGGCCGGCGTCGGTCCCCAACCCCACGCGGGGACGCGACCCCGGGCTGACGAGGCGCGAGTCCTTGGCAGACCTGCAGCGGCGGCGCTCGGCGTCGTCGCAGCCGGCACATCCCGGCGAGGCCGCGCGGGGCGCGGAGATGAGAGGAGGATGGAGCTTGAACACGGGCTGGCCAATGCCCCGGCCAGCCCGTGAATTCTTTGCTGGTGTGGTGCGGCATTTGGAGGCCGTGTGCCATCGATCGATTGGCCAGCGGACTGTGGCCGGACGGGCATGTGCACGTTCCCACGACCAGCCGTGCGCATGACACGGTGGCCGGCAGTGCGCCGTCGGGCAGTTGGAGCCGGATTTGTAGAGCGTTCCTCAAACACGGGGAACCCGGAGGGGGTGCTGGCAGACTGCGGCTGCGCAGCCAGGCGAGTTTTTGCGCGGTTGGCGGCAGAACGGTCCGGATTGGACCTGTTGTGAGCGTGCATCGAGAAGACGCGCCCGCCGAGCGGTGCTACGATTTTCGGCCGTTGGAGGGGATGCCGAACCCCGGACGCTGCGCGAGCCGGTATTGCTCGCGATGGCAGCCGAAACCAAGACGGCGGCAGGTCGAGCGTTGTATCAGTTGCGGGCCTGCGTGGTCGAGCCGGTGATTGGGGTGATCATACGCTGTTGGGCTTTCGGCCGTTGCAGTTGCGCGGGCTAAAGCAAGTCCGCGGGGCGTGGACGTTGGTGTGCCCGGCCTGTAACCCGAAGCGTCTGCACCGGCTGGGGTCGGGGCGCCGATCGCACCTCCATTCAGTGGCTTGCCAGTATCCGGCCGATGGCGCATGGTGGGGCGGCAAACGACCACACGGAGCCATATGAAACCACTGATTCCCCTTATCGTCGTCGTAACGGCCCTCGTGGGCTGCTCGACTCCCAAGCCCGAGGCTCGCATTGCGAATCCCGCTTTGCCTGCCAACAAGGTGGGCGGGGCGGTGGGTGTGGGCGTGGGCCACGTGGCCGGCAGTGTCGT
>DATLZF010000823.1:0-2300 GCA_035574135.1 Candidatus Methylomirabilota bacterium | reverse complement strand
CTGGGACGTCCACGTCGGCCTGACCAACCGCATGAAGAACCAGTCCGGCCCAATGCTCGACGCCGGCCTGTCGACGCTGATCAAGGACCTCGACGAGCGCGGCCTGCTCAAGGAGACGCTGGTGGTGTGCGTCGGCGAGTTCGGCCGCAGCCCGCAGCGCGGCGTCAGCACCAGCGGCAACGGCAACGGCGACGACGGCCGCGACCACTGGCCCTATTGCTACACCGCGCTGGTGGCCGGAGCCGGCGTGCGGCGCGGCGCGCTCTACGGCAAATCGGACGCCACCGGCTCCTCGCCCGTGGAAAACCCCGTGCATCCGGTGCAACTGCTCGCCACCGCCTACCACGCCCTGGGTATCGACCCGCACACCATCGTTTACAACCACCTCAACCAGCCGCGCGAACTGGTCGATGCCGCTCACGGCACGCCGGTGACGGGGCTCTTTGGGTGAGCTTCCTAACCCCCGCCGCAGCGTGCGGTGCGCCGCCGCCGGGCCGGGCCCTTTTGGAAAGGCTGCGATCATGCAATTCCCCCGACTTGTCTTGTGGCTGGCTGGCGGCGCGCTCGTTGCCGGTGCCCTCGGTCAGCCGGCTCCCAAACTCAACTCCCTCTCGCCCGACTGGATCCAGCGCGGCACGACGATCGAAGTCGTGTTTACGGGCGACAACCTGGGCGAGGTCACCGGCTTTCTCTTCGATGGTGATGCCGGCCTGAGCGCCACCAACGTGCCGCCGCCCGCGCCGCCGCGGCCCACGATCACCGTCGAGTCCACCGGAGGCGGCATCTCGCGCGCCGAGCCGGCGCCCACGCGGGACAGCCGGCGGCTGGTGGCGAAGGTCACCGCCACGGCCGACGCTTCGCTGGCCCCGCGCGAAGTGCGGGTGGTGTCGGCGGGCGGCGTCTCGAATCCGCTCCTGCTCCACGTCGGCCAGTGGCCCGAGGTGCCGAAGCGCGACCCCAACGGCACGCTGGCCGACGCGCAGCCAGTGACGCTGCCCGCCGTGATCTCCGGCTTGCTCAACACCGTGGCGCAGACGAATCATTTCCGCTTCAAGGCCGCCCGGGGGGAGGAATTGGTGTTCGAGATCGACGCGGCGCGCCGTGGTTCTCCCCTCGATTCCTCCCTCGCCGTGCTCGACGCCTCGGGCAAGGAACTCGCCCGGAACGAGGATGCCCTCGGGTTGGACAGTCTGCTCTTCTTCACCGCTCCCGCCGACGGCGAGTACATCCTGCAACTGCGCGACTATCGCTTCCGGGGCGGCAACGATTACCGCTATCGGCTGACGGCCGGACCGGTGCCGTACGTGGAAGCGATCTTTCCCTTCGGCGGCCAGCGCGGCAAATCGGTCGAGGTCGCGCTCACGGGCCGTAATCTCGAAGGCGCGACGAAAATGACGCTGAACATCGATGCGAAGGCGCCGCGCGGCCGTCAGGAGATCCGCCTCAGCACCCCGCGCGGCCATTCGAATCTGGTGCCCTTCGACGTGCAAGACTTTCCGGACCTGGCCGAGGCCGAACCGAACGACATCCCCGACAAGGCCAACAGCGTCACGGCGCCGGTCGTGATCAACGGGCGCATCGGCCAGGCGGGCGACGTGGACTACTTCAAGTTCAAACCGGACAAGGATCAGAAGATTGTGTGCAGCGTCGCGGCCAGCCAGTTCGGCTCCGCGCTGGATGCGTTGCTCACCCTCAGCGATGCGTCCGGCAAGCTCATCCAGCAGAACGACGATTCGGCTGGCGCCGACGCGCGGCTGGAGTTCGACGCCCGGAAAGATGCCGAGTACGTGCTGGCTCTCCGCGATCTGACGGAGCGTGGGGGCGGGAACTTTGCCTACCGCCTTGCCATCCGCCCTCCTTCAGCCGCGGCGGAATCCGGGTTTTCCGTCAGCTTTCTGCCGGATGCCGTCCGCGTCCATCGCGGAGGCCGGACGAAGGTGCGCTGCGAGGTCACCCGCCAGGCGGGCTTCGACAGACCCGTGTGCTGCGAATTCGAGGGTCTGCCGCCGGGCGTTTACGCGGAGCCCTTGCTCCTTCCGGCGGGCCAGCCCGGCGGGCTGATGACACTCGCGGCGGTGGAGGACTGCGCCCTGGGCACACATCCGCTGCAACTGCGCGCCAGCGGGGTGGCCGGCGGCAAAGCCATCGTGCGTGTGGCCCAACCGTTGAACGGCGAGGCGCCGGTGCGCCGCGGCTACGTCACCGTGCTCGAGGCCGCGCCCTACACGCTCGAACTGGCGAGCCTGAGTGCCGCCGCCGAGCAGGGGCAACCGATCCAAATCGAGGTGCTGGCTCGGCGG
>DATLZF010000822.1:0-2702 GCA_035574135.1 Candidatus Methylomirabilota bacterium | reverse complement strand
GCCGGCGAGGTCCTCCTGTGGCGGATTCCTCCGCCCCGCCGGCGGCGCGAGCCGGTGGCAGTGCCCGACCATGTGCGCGACACGAGTTTCGCCCCGGACGGCCAAACCCTTGCGGCCTGGCACTGGGATGGGACCATCAGTTTGCGAAACATCGCCGACCCGTCGTCATCGCAAAGTCTCCCGGAACTCGGCAGCAACAATTACGGCGCACTCTTTTCTCCGATCACAGGGCGACTGGCCGTCGGCACGCGTCAGGGCGCGGTGCGGTTGTGGGATGCGCAAACAGCCCGTGAAACGGCCATTCTCCCCGGCCACGAGCCATGCCGGATGCTACCGGTCGCGTTCAGCAAGGATGAGCGCGTTCTCCTGGGCGTCGCTCGGCTCACACGCGAACAACGTTGCTACCTGTGGGAGTTGAATTCAGGAAAGCAACTCGCCAACTGGGCGATTGGTCCGATCAATCACCGTGTCGCCCTGTCCCACGATGGCCGCCATGTCGCGACCGGCGACTGGGATGGCACGGTGCGCCTGTGGGACGCCACCACAGGCCGCGAGCTGAAGCGATTGGGGCCGCATCGCACCGAAGTCGTCGGGGTCGAGTTCGCGCCCGACGTCCAGACACTGGCCAGCGGCAGCACCTACGGCGACGTGATTCTTTGGGATCTCAAGACATTCGAGCCCCGGGCCACACTGCGGGGGCAGTCCGGCGCGATCTACTCGTTGGCCTTCTCTCCGGATGGCCACCGTCTGGTCACAGGCGGCAACTGGCAGCACGCCGTGGAAGTTTGGGACCCGGCCATCGGCCAAATCGTCGCCACTCTGGCCGGACCGGGAGCGCTCCATGGCGCAGTGCGTTTTGCGTCCAACGGCCACGCGCTCGCCACCGTCAACAACGCAGGCACGCTCACCCTCTGGCAGGCCCCTTCCTTCGGGACGATCGAGGCGGCCTCCGACAGGTAGTCCGCCTTCCGTTGGGACCGGCCCCTCGCGCGATCTCGCTTGGACCTCCCGCAGTCCTGCCCGTGCGGACTTGATGCCGCCGCCCAACGGACTTGCCTATCAGCCCCTTGGCAGGCCTGGGTTGCCTTCCTGTTCTCCGCCCCCTCCTCCAATGAAGAGCCAAGTCCTCAAAAAAACTCCCGTCGCCTGAGCCGTTTTTCCCCGGAATTCCGTATGTGATCAGTGATGCCCGTTCCAGCACCGGCTGGGCTGGTGGGCCGAATTTCAAACAACAGCCGGGCGCCTGAGCGCCCAAACAACGAAAGTAAAACAACATGAAAACAACTCGCATCGTCTCCCCAACCGTCGCCCGCGCCCGCGGGCTGCTCACCTCTCTCGTCGCCGTGACGGCGCTCGGAGCGGGATTCGCCGCCTTTGCCGGCAATGGCAACGCAGGCAACCCGCGCGTTATCCCGCCTCATGCCAATGCCTTTGGCAAATCCCTCGGCGAATGGAGCGCTGCGTGGTGGAAGTTCGGCATCGAACATCCCGTGGACGGCAATCCTTTCGCCGTGGGCGGTTGTTTCGACCTCTCGCCCCATGTGGTTGGGTTTGCCGGGCCTTTGGCCACGCACACGCTTTACTGCACCGTGCCCGCAGGCAAGGCGCTGTTCATTGCCGGCATCACCATCGAATGTTCCAGCCTTGAACCGCCCGAGTCGGGTTTCCATGGCGACACCGCGGAGGAGCAAGCCGAATGCGCGAGGTTCTGGGCTGATCACATTGAGAACTTGTCGATCGAAATCGACGGCCGGTCGGTGCAAAACATCGGTGCTTATCGGGTTGTCTCGCCGCAGTTCGCGTTCACGGCGCCCGATCCGAATATCCTCGGGGTGGCCGGGGGCGGCGCGGGCACAGGGGTGGCCGATGGCTATTACGTCATGGTTCCGCCACTGCCCAAGGGATTGCACACGACCCGTGTCCGCGGCGTGCTGCGCTTCTCCGTGGCGGAAGGCGATCCATTCGATTTGGAACTCCCGACGGACACGACCTTCCACATCACCGTCGAGTAAATCGGCGCCGGGCGGCCGAAACGTTGCCGGGCGGGCTATTCATCCCGTCCGGCAACAACGGGGATTGGGGGTCGAGGTCCATGAATCCGAGCCGCCCATGTTGCTCGAACACCCCAAGACCATCCAGACCCTGCAACGGATCGTCTGCCGGATAACGCTCGATGGCGCCTGGCAGGACGATCTGTTGCAGGAAGCCCGCATTTTCCTCTGGCAAGCGGAAGACCGGCGACCGGGACAGCGGCCCAGTTGGTATTTCCAAGGCTGCTTGTTTCACTTGCGGAACTGGCTCCGACGCGGACGCAGCGTGGATGCCTGGAAGCATTCGGCGCTGCGCGCCCGCGCGTCAGAATCCGCCGCAGCCGAAAGAGACGATGCCCGTGCCGCCGTCGAGCCGGAGCCAGCGGACGAAATGATGTCCGAAGTCTGCGCGCGGGACGCGCTCGGCACGCTGATGGAGCGGCTCGGTCCGTGCGAGCGGGAAATCCTCGGCTGGCTGTGGGCGGGCTTTGGCGTGCGCGAGATCGCGCGGCGCCTGCGCGTTTCCCATGTGTGTGTGCAAAAACGTCGCGCGCGGATTGCGCGCGTGGCGTCCAAATTGGGCTTGTCGCCACCGTCCGGTAATCGGCGCGCCGAGCATTAGCTCGTAGCCGCCGCTGTGAAGCGGCGGCTGATCGACCCGAAGGCGAAAAG
>DATLZF010000821.1:0-8885 GCA_035574135.1 Candidatus Methylomirabilota bacterium | reverse complement strand
CTGGAGGATGCGCGGCTCGGTGCCCTCGGGGAAAACGATCCGCTTCGGGTGCCGCTGCAACTTCTCGATGACGCTGCCAATAAAACGCATGGCGGAGTAACTAACGGTTCCCCCCCGATTGCGCAACTGGTGAAAAAAATCGGTCTGGCAGGCCCGGCGGCTGCCGGGGCGACCCGCTGCGGCGAGGCTACGCCAGGCCACCGCCGCGCTGGCGGCGGGCGTTGCCGCGCCTGACAGAAGCCAAGGCAATCGACCGGAAAACCTGCTCCAGAACGATCCGACCCGGTGAAGTCTCCGGTCGCGTTCCTCTTCTCATGGCTTCCTGATGCCATGAAGCGATGGACGGTGTCATACCGGCCGGCGGCTCCACCCGATCTTCGGATTCAGTCCACGGGTTCGTGCGCGACGTCCGCCTCGTCCCGCAGCTCGGGCAGGAACCAGGCAATGGCTGCCGCCGGCAGGAACAGCACGCCCGCGGACAGGAGCGTGAGGCGATAATCGCCCACGTGTGAAAACAGGCCGAAGAAGACGGTGCCCGCCGCCGCCACGATGCGGCCGATGTTGTAGCTGAACCCCGCGCCGGTGGTGCGCAGCAGCGTGGGGAACAGGGGCGGCAGATACATGGTGAACAGGGCGAACAAGCCCTGGCAGAAGCCCGGCGCCGCCAGCCACCAGAACAGCGCCGCCTGATCCCGCGGTCCGGCGTAGGTCGCCGTCATGGCTCCGAAGTAGCCGACACACAACGCGGCGATGGTCTTGCGGAACCCGAACCATCGGGCCAGCCCGGCGGCGGCGAAGTTGCCCACGATGGACGCGATCATAACCATGTAGAGCGCCTTGCTGGCGAGGGCGTTTTTCTGCTCGGGCGTCCACGCCAGCACTTCGGGCAGGTTGCGCAAGTGTTGCTGGTGCCAGAACATGAAAGCCCAGTGAGCGGTGAGCGACGCGGCGCAGACGAGGATGACGAGGATCGTGGTTCGCCTCACCTCGCCGCGGAACAGTTCGGCGATGCCCGGGTTGCGGTCGCGGGCCGTCGCCCTGGCCGCGTGCCATTCCTCCGGCTCGGGCACGGCCCTGCGAATCCAGAGAACCAGCAGCGCCGGCAGCACGCCCACCAGGAAAAGGTAGCGGGGCGGCGCCGCGGCCAGGAGCAGATTCGCCAGCACGGCCATCAAGATGCCCACGTTCACCCCGCTTTGCAGCACCGCGGCGATCCACGGCCGCCAGCGTTTGGGCCACGTTTCCGACAGCAACGACGCGCCCACCGCCCATTCGCCGCCGATACCCAGCGCCGCCAGAAACCGGAAGAGGAGCAGATGCCACCACGTCTGCGCGAAAAACGACAGGCCGGTGAACAACGCGTAAGTGAGCACGGTCAGACAGAGCGCGCGGCTGCGCCCCAGCCGGTCGCCGAGCCGGCCGAAGAAACCGCCGCCCAGCGCCCAACCCACCAGGAAGCCGGCCTGAATGATCGACGCATGCCGGCCCACGGCCGGGTCGGTGGTGGTGGACACGCGCAGCAGCTCGGCCACGAAGGGCGCGGCCACCAACGTGTAGAGATGCATGTCCAGCCCGTCGAACGTCCAGCCCAGCCACGCGGCAAGGCCGGACTTCCATTGCTGCGGCGAGAGGTCGCGCAGGCTCCGGATCGGACGCGCCGGGGCGCGAGGCTCTGGGGGACGGGCTTTCGCGGACGGGTTCACGGGCGCCTCTTGTAGGGACCGACAGCGGCCGGAGCGAGCTTATAGTGGTTCCCCGACGGCGTGAACGTGATTACGTCCCGGACGGTTTCTCCAGGGGCTTCACCGGATCGATCCAGAACCAGCACAGGCCCCCCAGAAAGTAGATGACCGACGAGATCAGGAAGGCGAGATGCCAGTCGCGCTGCGTGAACTGCAGCACCAGACCGACGACCAGTGGCCCCACCATCCCGCCGAAGTTGCCCATCATGTTCATCGAACCGGAGACGGTGCCGGCGTATTGCCCGCCCACGTCCATGCACGTGCTCCAACTGCCCGGCATGGTCAGGTCGTTGCAGAAACTCGCCAGCCCCATCGAGAGCATCGCCAGCAACGGATCGCGGATGTGGAACGACGCCATGAGCAGCGCCGCCGCGCCGGTGAACCCGATGCCGGCGAAGAACCGGCGGATGCGCACCACGTCCCCGCCCCGGGCCAGCCATCGATTCGAAATCGTCCCGGCCGTCAGCGCGCCAAAGCCTCCGAAGAGCAACGGCACCCCCGCCAGGACCGCTGCCAGCACCTTCAGTGTCATTTCCGGGCTCAGCGCGCCCTCCAGCAGATTCGCCAGTCCCCGCATGACGACGTTCGATTTGAGGTCCAGGCCACGCTCTGTCCGCAGGTAATCCGGCAGCCAGGTGATGTAAAAATACCAGCCGTAGCTCAGGCAGAAGTATTGGGCCCACAGCAGCCACACGGTCGGCCGCGTCAGCAGCTCGCGCCACGGCACTTCGCCGTGCGCGCACACGTTCCCTTCGTTCTCCCGGAGCAACTCCAGTTCGCCGGCATTGACTGCCGGATGATCGCGGGGATGGTCGCGGAACCAGCCGACGAAGGCGGCGGCCCACACCACGCCCAACAAGGCAAAGACGACAAACGCCCAGCGCCAGCTCATGAACGCCATCACGGTCACGACCAGCAGCGGTGTGAAGGCACCACCCCAGCGTGCGCCCATCCACAGAAGCGATTGCGCACGGGTTCGTTCCCGACGGGGCAGCCAGGCGCTGAACGCCTTGGTCAGGTTCGGAAAGCAGCCCGCCTCGCCGGCGCCAAAGAGAAACCGGGTGACCACCAGGGAAGCGTGGTTCCAGGCCCAGCCCGTGGCCGCAGTGAAGAACGACCACCACAAGACCACCCGCACCAGCACCCGGCGCGCGCCCAGCTTGTCCCCCAGCCAGCCGGTGGGAATCTCGAACGCCGCGTAGGCCAGCGCGAAGGCCGAGAACACCATGCCCTTTTGCCCGTCCGTCAACTGCAGGTCACGGGCGATCTCCGGCATGGCCTGCGAAATCGCGACGCGATCGATGTACTGGATGATGGCCAGCACAATGGCGAACTGGATCACCCGATGGCGGGCGCGGCTGGCGGGCACAAGGAGGTCTCCCGCCGGGCCGTTCCCGGGTCGTGAGGAGGGTGTCATGGGTGGCGCTGACGCTACCCGATCCGGGCGGCGGGTGACAAGAAAGAGGCTGGACAAGGTGGGATTCGCGGCGGGACCGCGCCACCAACTTCCCTGAGCCCGACCGCCCGCTTCTCCCGGGCGCGGGACTTCGGGTTGCCTCCTCGTTACGGTGGCCTCGGGGTCACCAGGCGGTAGAACCGGTTGGTCTTTGAGGTGGGATCGACGAGCGTTTCGGCCCGGTCCTCGGCCGGGGCCACGACATCGGCCAGGCGAATCCAAGGCCCCTCCATCTGGTCGGCATACTGCACCGAATAGGTGCGCCCGGCGCGGGCGCCAAACGTGATCGCCGCCCCACGGTCCGACCGAATGGAGTCGATCTTCAGATAGCTCAAGGGATCATTCGGATCGGTCCCGGCGAGATACTCCTCGCCGTTGCTCATTTCGTCCCCGTCGCCATCGAGTGTTGCGTCCGCGGCGTTGCTTGGATCGAGCCGGTGGGCCGCCTCCCAATCATCGGGCAGGCCGTCGCCATCGCGGTCCCCGACGGGTTTGACGCTCACGCGGCTGCTGAGCAGCCCGCCGGGGCGGGCGGCGTTGAAGACAATCACATCCCACAGGTTGCTGCTTTGGACGTTGGTGACGACGAAGAAGTCGCTTCGCGCATCAAGGATGTTCGTGCTCACGGAGCTTCCGTTGCGTCGCCAGCGGTAGCCGATGGGCAGCGTGGCCGTGTTGGTCACCGCCACGCTCAACACCACGTCCGCACCTGGTGCCACGTCGGCGCCGACCGGTTGCGCCACAATGGCCGGATTTACCAGCACCACCAGTTGCCCCGGCTGGCTGGTGATCCAGCCCACGCTGTCGGCCACCACCACCGAATAACGGCCGGCGTGCTCAATGCCGACGTTGACGAGGGTGAGCACGGCGTTGGTTTCGCTGGCCAGATCCGCGCCGTTGAAGCGCCATTGATAGCGCAGCAGGCCGTTGCCCACCGCTGAGACCGCGAATGTCGCGGTACCACCCGGGCGGGCTGAGACATCCGCCGGCGGCACGAGGATGGTCGGCACCCGGTTTACCGTCAGCCGCGCCGCCGTGCTTGCGACCGAACCGGCATGATTGAAAACCACCACGGAATAATCGCCGGCCTGGCCGGGGTGAACGTTGGTCAGCGTCAGCACGGCGTTCGTCGCGCTCGTGATCAAAGACCCGTTGAAAAGCCACTGGTAGAAGAGCGGCGCGGCGCCTGTCGCGCTGACGGAGAATTGCGCACTCTCGAACGACAGGATCGCGACATTCCGCGGCTGCGAAGTGATGACCGGTGCAAGTCCGACCGCGAGTTCGGCGCCGGGTGTCGGAATCGCCGCCGCCCAGTTTGCGGGGTCGTTTCCGTAGGCGAGCAGGTCCACACGCTGAAGCGAGGCGCCACTGCCGTCCGCCGCCGGCGGCCACGGGGCGCGGTCGTTGTAGCGCACTTCATCCACGGTGATGTAAGGCACGCCATTGGTGCCCGGCGTGTCCGGACGCTGGAGTTCGATACGCTCGCCGCTGTCCTGCAAGGTTCCGGCAAAGGGACCGAGCACGACCACTTCCGGCGCGACGGAGTACTTCGCGCGGAACGCCACCGGATCGACACCCGCGATGAGTAGCGCTCCGCCTGCCGGCAAGGTGACGTTCGGCGGCAGGGTGAAGCCGAGGCCGTTCACGCGCCAGGTATTGGTCGGAAAGGCCGGGTCGAAGAGCGCGACGGGACTCGCCGTGAGATTGCGCAACTCGATGAACTCGTCGCCCGCCGCATCCGGATGGTAGTGAATCTCGCTCAGCACCACCGGACCAATGCGCGGCCCGCTGTTCGGGGCGTGGGGGGTGGGCGCGATCTGCGCCGGGAACTGTTCCTCGCCGACGCTGTTCACGTAACGACCGAATGTCACGCCGTGCGCCGCCGCGCCAAAGGTAACGCCGTGACTGTAACCAGTGAGGTTCGTGTTCGCGTCGGCGGCGCTGAGATAGATGGAATCGCCGATCGAACTGAGCGAGAAGCTGGAGACGAGCAGCGGGCTCGCGTTGAAGTCCGCCTCGGTAAAGACGCGGTAACCGCCCGGCGAGATGACGGTGCCGTCGGGGATGCGGAACTTCTTCGGCGCCGCGGGGTCATCGCTGAGCAGCCAGCCGCCGATGTTCACCTCGCTTGTGTTCGGGTTGAACAACTCGATCCAATCCACCGCCGGGAGCTCCGTGTGCGTGAGCGCCTCGTTGACGAGCACCGGCAGGATCGCCGGCTCGGGGTCATCCGCGCCGGGCGAGCCGCCCGAGTTGGCACTGGCGCGCCAGTGCGCGCCGTTGTCCGAATTGGGATTCGCGCCTGACACACGCGGCACCGCGGAGAATCCGTGTCCATCCGCAGCCAGCGGCCAGGGCGTGCGGTCGTTGTAGGCGACGGAGAGAACAGTGTTCCCGAAGGCTGTCGAGAGCCGGAGCGTTTCGCCGGCGTTATCGAGCTGGCCGGAATAGACACCGTTCACCGGCACTTCCGAATACTTCGCCGCGAATGCCGCCCGGTTGCGCGCGAGCACAAAAAACTCCCCGGGCTGCAGCCGCGTCCCGTTCGTGAACGTGAAGTTGATGCCGGCGGTGAAGGTAAGTGTGCCGAGAGTGAGCGGCGTGGAGCCGGTGTTCTTGAGCTCGATAAACTCCAGGTCGTTCCCCGTGAAGGTGCCAAACGCCGGCGGGTTGTACATGATCTCGGTAACGACGAGCTTCGACAAATCCTGCGGCGGATAGAAGACCGCACGCGTCAGACCGCTCCAGTTCGTGCCGTTGCGAATGCGCGCGCTGACGGTTGTCTGTGCGGTGAGCGCGAACGGCAGTTGAAACGCCTGGGCCGCGCCGGAAATCGCGCCGCCGAGCAGACGCGGGTCCGAGCCGTCGGTGGTGTAGTAGATCGTTCCGTTGGTACCGAGGATGGTGACCTGGAAACCGTCCGGCACATCGCCGCCATCCTGATTGAAGAACGGCGGACGGAGATAATTGCTGTCGATCCAGTCGGCGCGGGTTTTCAGCCAGGTGCGCAGCAGCGTGAGGTTGGTCGCCCAATGGTTCGAGTTCGCGAAACCGTTGAGCAGCGCCTTCTCGGCGGAAATCTCCGCCACCTGGCGATCGATGATCGCGTCGATGCCCGCGTTGCTCATGGCGCCGCGGCGATGCTGCCACCAACGGTCGATGTAGAGCTGACGGAAGTCCGGATCGGTAAACAGGCGCCGATACCAGAGGCGGTCGGAGCGCCAGAGCAGGTCCGCCGTCGGCGAGCCGCTGATGTAGTAGGGACTCCAGTTGTAATCCCATGCCGGGCCCATGCGCAGCTTTCCGTCGTCGCCCTTCCACGGAAACATGCTGATGAGCAGTCCGTCGCCATTGTGGGTGAGCGTGTTGAGGATGAAGTAGTCGGCGAAATCCTCGGCGTCGAGGTAGCGGCGATAGCCGTTGGTCGGGTCGCGCCAGATGGCGTTGTTCCAGAGCACGTCTTCGAACTCCTTGAACCAGCCTTCGATAGCCGCACGCTGATTCGTGTTGATGATGTAGCCGCTCGGGTTGTCGAAGTTCAGGTAACCGTTGCTTTGCTGCGGCTCATCGTCACCGACGACCTGCGCATTGGGCGGTGTCTGGAGAATGCGGTTCGGCCCGGCGGTGTGGAAGAACTGCGGCACCGTGGTCCCGTTCTCAGCGGGCCAGCCGTTTTCCGGCTCCGGGTCCATGCGATTCAAACTCAGCAGCCAGCCGCCGGTCGTGCCATCCACCGAGAGTTTCGTGAAGTTTAAGCGATCCGGGCCGCGCGACACCTTCTCGAAGATCGCGTACACACCGCGGCGATCGGCCAGCCTCAGATCGCCGCCGTCCTCGTTGATGAATGCCTCGACCCAGCGGAACCGAACCGCGAAGTCGCGGCCGAAGGTCTGATACAGCTCGTAGGCGAATGTGTTGAAGAGCATCGTCGGGTCCTTGTTGCTGTCCGGGTCCGGGAAGTAGAGCACCCAGTCCGCATGCGCCGGCAGCCCGAGCGGCGAGATGGCCCGCTCGCCGCCCGCCTCATCGAGCGCCTCCACGCTGTAGGGCTTCTGCCGCCATTGCGACGAGAACGCGCCGCGCCCGCGAATACCGATGCGGCTGAGCATCTGCGGCGCGTTTGTGAACGCGCTCGTGTCCCCCTGGCGCTCGAACGTCGCCCACAGCGCGTCCTGACGCGGTACCTGCCGCACCCCTGCGCCCGTACCGGTCCAACCTTTCTGGGGAATGACGCCGGCGCCGAAGTTCTCGATGACCATGATCGGCAGCGTCGAGGAGTAGTTTGCGAGATCAGGCGCGAGTTTGATGAAGCGCTCTCCGGTCAGTTCGCTCGATTGTCCGTGGGCCAGCGCCACGGCGCGCAATCGCGTGGTTCCGTTGACGGCAATCGGGGCGCTGTAGTCGAAGCCGTTCGTCGCGCTCGGCACAGAACCATTCAACGTGTAGCGGATGACTGCGTCCGGTGTCGCCGAGGACAGCGATACGGTGAACGGCTCGGTGAAGAACCCGGAAGCGCGCGAGAACTCGACCTTGGCGGGCGGCGGCGGCGCGCTGTCGTTCTCGGCTCCGGGCGTCGGCCGCCCCATGATCGTGACCAACGAAAGATCGCCACCCAGGACGCCATACGAAATGTCTCCGCGTTGCGGCGGGTACGGATCAAACGCCTGCAAGACCACGGGACCAGGTCCGACCAACGCGAGGTACTCGCCCGCCTTGTTGAGTTGAAAGCTCGTGTGCAGGGGCGCCGCAGGATTCACACGGTTCTTCCCCGAGGCGAAGATCAGCAGATGGCCGCCCGCCGGGAGCGAGACGTCCGGGAATGGCCAGAGAGTCGGCTCCGATTTGTTGTCCGTGAGGAAGTAACTGGAGAGATTGATGGGCGCGACGGTCGGATTGTAGATCTCGATCCAGTCGGAGAACTGACCGTCCTCATCCGCGAGCGTCGAGTTGTTGTCCGCCATGAACTCGGAGATGACGGGGTGATTCGCCGGCTGCACGACCTTCACTTCATACGTCGCCATGTCCGTGCCGAACGCGCTCCCGACCGTGAGTGTGTAAACCGTGGTCGCGGCGATCTGGAGGCTGAGGTTGCCCACGCCATCTACGGTCTCCTGCGTCACGTCGCCGATGCCCGGCGCGATGCTGAAGGTCTGCCCATACATCACGCCCCACGACAACGTGATCGTCTCACCGGCGCCAGCAAAGCCCTTGTTTGCCGCGAAGCTGCGGATTTCAGGTGCCGGATTCACCACCACCGTCACCGCGCTGGTCGAGCTGCCGCCGGCGTTCGTTGCGACAAGCGTGTAAGTGGTCGTGACGGCAGGCGTGACATTCAGGCTTGGCAACGCGGTCACATCGGTGCCGTTGATGGAAACACCCAGCGCGTTTTGCACTGACCAGTTCAAGGTTGAGGACGCAGGCGAGAAGATCGTCGAGGGCGTGGCCGTGAACGACGTGATGATGGGCGCCCGCACGACGTCGTTGTAGGCATCGGCGTGGCGCTGGATGACATCGTCCGGCAGCACGTCATCGTACACCGTCACGCGGTAAATCGTGCCCTGCATCAATTCGCTGCCGCCGGGGTTGCCGCCCAGCCAGCCCTGTCCCGTCGGCATTGCAAACGCAGCGCTGACACCGGATGACGAGCCTGCGAACGAGCCGTTGAGGTAAAGCCGCATGGTGCGCGC
>DATLZF010000820.1:0-3584 GCA_035574135.1 Candidatus Methylomirabilota bacterium | reverse complement strand
TGATCGAAAGCGCCCGGCGGCAGATTCAGAGAGCCGCGTTCCTTGAGTTCCGCATGGTTCATCCCGAGAGCGCCCAGCGCGTTGCCGAGGGCATCATTGATCCCGGCTACGAGGTGCTCCACGAGGAACGGACGGATAAAGACGGCGTCAAGCGCCTCATTCCCTATCTGGTCAAAAAAGAGCCGGAGCGGGGCCTGACGGGCAAATACCTGAAGCGCGCGGGCGTTTCGCGCAACCCCCTCACCAACGAACCGGAGATCCATTTCGAACTGGATGCCGAGGGCGCCAAACTCTTCGCCGAAATCACGCGGGAGTACAGCCCCCGCGAGGGCCGGGAATATCAACTGGCCATCGTGCTGGACGGAGAGTTGCGATCCGCCCCGGTCATTCGCAGCCCCATCGAGGGCGGTCGCGGACAGATTACGGGCTCTTTCTCCGTCAAGGAGGCCTTCGAGCTGGCCAGCGTGCTCGAAAACCCGCTCGAGGCCCCCGTCCAGTTGGTTTACGAAAACACGGTCGATCCGACACTGGGCAAGGATTCGATCCAAAGCGGCATTCGCGCGGCCGTGGTGGGTACGATCGGCGTTTCGCTGTTCATCGCCATTTACTATCTGGTGGGCGGCATCGTCGCGAACATTGCCATGTTGCTGAATCTCCTCTTGCTGGTCGGCGTGATGTGCATGATCGGCGCCACCTTCACGCTGCCGGGCATCGCCGGCATTGTGCTCACCGTGGGCATGGCCGTGGACGCCAACGTGCTCATCTTCGAGCGCATTCGCGAGGAGCTGGCTTCCGGAAAGCCCCTCCGCAGCGCCCTGGCCGCCGGCTACAACAAAGCGTTCGGCACGATTCTCGACTCCAATCTCACCACCCTGATCGCCTCCGCGCTGCTGATGAAGCTGGGCACGGGCCCCATCAAGGGCTTCGGTTACACCCTCACCGTCGGTCTGGTCACCAGCATGTTCACCGCCTTGCTTGTCACCCGGCTCATCTTCGACTTTCTGCTGGCCAAGAACCTCATCCGGTCCTTGCCGATGCTCCAACTGATTCGCCCCACCAAGATCGACTTCCTGCGCTGGGCCAAGCCGGCCTTCGCGCTGTCCTGGATCATCATCCTCTCCGGCCTGGGCTACGGTTTTTATCGGGGTGCGGACGTGTTGAGTGTGGAGTTCGCCGGTGGGGACAACATGAGCTTCGCATTCACCAAGAAGGTGGAGATCGAGCAGTTGCGGCAGTCCATCTCCCAACTCGGCTTGGGCGACACGGTGCTGCAGTATCAGAAGGATCCGGGCACCGGCCGCGAAACGCTGCGCGTAGTGACGCGTTCGCTGCCCGGCAAGAACGAGGATGCGGCCCAGAAGGTCGAGGATGCCTTGAAGACACAGTTCCCCGATGCAGGCTTCCAGCAACTGAGCCTCTACAAGGTGGGCGCTTCGGTGGGCCGGGAGATTCAGCGGTCGGCCATCATCGCCACCTTGCTGGCCATGTTCGGCATCCTGCTCTATGTCGCTTTCCGCTACGAGCTGTCGTTCTCCGTCGGTGCCATCGTGGCCATCGTGCACGACGTGCTGATGACCACCGGCTGGTATTTCCTGGCTGGCAAGGAACTGAACGGCACGACGATTGCCGCCCTCCTGACCATCATCGGCTTTTCGATCAACGATACCATCGTCATCTTCGACCGCGTGCGCGAGGACTTGAAGCTGGGCGTGCGCGGCACGTTCAAGGAGATTCTCAATCACGCCCTCAACCAGTGCCTGAGCCGCACGATCATCACTTCCGGCACGGTGCTCATGTCCACACTGGCGCTCTACCTGTTTGGCGGCGGCGTGATCAACGACTTCGCCTTCTGCCTGCTCGTTGGCATCATCACGGGTACCTACTCGACGATCTACATCGCCAGCGCCATCGTGCTCTGGTGGCACAAGGGCGAGCGCCCGAAAATGGCCGCTCAAGTACAGATGGAGGCGGCCGCCTGACCCGGGATGCTTGCGCGGGCGGAAATCTTCTCGGCGCACTGGGTCGTCTTCATCGTTGCGGTCCTGTTCTTCCTCGCCCTCGACCTCGGCGTTTTCCACCGCCAGGCCCACGTGGTGCGCGTGCGGGAGGCGGCGTTGTGGACGAGCCTGTGGTTCTGTCTCTCGATGGCGTTCGCGTGGCTGGCGGCCCCGCGCATGGTGCCCGATTGGGGCCCGCGCGAGACCAGCGAGTTCGTCACCGGCTACATCCTCGAACTGTCGTTGTCGATGGACAACGTCTTCGTCATCGCCCTCATCTTTTCCTACTTCCGGGTGCCGCAGAAATACCAGCATCGCGTGCTGTTCTGGGGCATCCTCGGCGCGCTCGTCATGCGGGGCATCATGATCTGGGCCGGCGTGGGCCTGGTGAAGCGGTTCGAGTGGATGTTCTACGTGCTGGGAGCATTCCTGGTCGTGACCGGCATCAAGATGGCGTTCGCCGGCGAGGAGGAGGTGCATCCGGAGCGCAACCTCGCCATCCGGCTGGCGCGAAAACTCTTTCCGGTGTCGTCGGATTTCGACGGGCAACGCTTCCTCACCAAATTGAACGGTCGCACCGCGCTGACCCCCCTGGCGCTGGTGCTGCTGATGGTCGAGACGACGGACCTGATCTTCGCCGTTGATTCCATCCCCGCCATCCTGGGTGTCACGCAAAACTCCTACGTCGTCTTCACCTCGAACGTGTTTGCCATCCTGGGCCTGCGCTCGCTCTACTTCGTACTGGCCGGCGCCATCGAGTTCTTTCGCTACCTCAAGATCGGTCTGGCCGTGGTGCTGGTGTTCATCGGGATCAAGATGCTCCTCGTCAAGACCCGCTTCCACGTGCCCACCACGGTGTCGCTCGCGGTGGTGGCCGGCATCATCTTCACAGCCATTTTGGTCTCGGTCATCACCGCTTGGCGCGAGCGGCGGGCCGGCTCCAAAGCAGAGGATCACTGAAATCATTTGCCGCGGCCGGGCGCGCTTGGGGATAGTGGTGCGGACAACTCCGCCGCCATGAAGTATCGCTGGTCGCTCGCGCCCAACCAAGCCACGCTCGCCGGCTTCCTCGCCGGACAGCTCAACCTGTCCCCGCTTCTGGCCCAGTGTTTGTTGAACCGGGGCCTGAGCGAGGCGGAACCCATCACCCGCTTCCTCTCGCCCCGCCTTCAGCATCTGGCCGATCCGTTCCTGCTGCCCGATATGCGGGGCGCCGTCGCCCGCCTGCTCACCGCCCGCGCCCGTCGTGAACCCGTCACGATCTTCGGTGACTACGACGTGGACGGCGTCACCGCCACCGCCTTGTTGACCGAGTTCCTCACCGCGCTCGGCTGGGAGGTGCGACACTACCTGCCCCATCGTATGGACGAGGGCTACGGCCTGAGCCAGACCGGCGTGGAGAACTGTCTGGAACTCCACCCGACCTCTGTCCTCCTGGCGGTGGATTGCGGATCCACCGCCGTCGAGGCTGTTCGTTGGCTGCGGACCCGCGGCGTCGATGTGATCGTGCTGGATCATCATCAGGTTTCTTCGCCGTCGCCGGCGGCCGTGGCCCTGGTGAATCCGCAACGGGCCACGCCCTCCGAG
>DATLZF010000819.1:0-7220 GCA_035574135.1 Candidatus Methylomirabilota bacterium | reverse complement strand
TGGTCAGGCTCAAGCCGCGGAGCCACGCTGTGCCGGCCGTCACCGAGCCGACGCTGGAGGCCGCCGTTCGAGCAATCACTTGGACGGATGCTGGTCCTGGTGTGCGCACCATTTGCCCAGTGCGACGGGCGCGGTTGAGAGAGGGGCTGGGCAGGAACGGCAATCCCTGGTGCGACCCGTGGAGACGAGAAAACCGTGTGCTGGTCACGGCATCCGCAACGGGCAAACCGGCAGGCGAAGTGATGAGCGCGCGAGCAGGGCACCATGCGCGCTGCTGCCGGCAGGTCACCGAAACAGAACGCTGTGGATGATTTCCAGCATCTTGTCCGCCCCTTCCTGCTTGACGATGAAGGCGCTCGCCCCGGCCGCCCGGGCTTGTTTCTCGTAGCGCACCGGATCAAACATGGTCATGGCAATGACGGGCAATGCCGGAAACCTTTCATGGAGGACGCGGATGAGGTCCAGCCCGCTGGAGGATTTGAGCTGAATATCCACCAAAACAAGCTGAGGCATCGCGGCCTCGATGGCGGCGAGGGCAGGCTGCACGTCCTCAGCTTCGCCGCAAACGGTCAGTCCCCCATCGCGATTGATGGTTTCGATGATGCCCTGCCGCACGGCGGGATGATCCTCAACAACAAAAACTTTCATCGGCACTGCGTCTTTCGACGCAGTTGTTGCGGGAGCAGGGTAAAGACCACCACCGAGGCTGACCATTGGGCTGCAATCAAACTGGGCATAAGCATTTTGCTTATCCTTGGCTGGCGGTTGAGCGCCTTCCGGGATCGCGGCAGTTTGGACGGACCTGCTCATTCGTTGATGCCCCAAAAGCGGGGAATACCCTTCGGCCCGTCCTTTGGAGCGACTGGCGGAAGGCGGTTCATGTAAAGAGTTATGGTCTCAGCCCGCGGGCCCTTGGGTGGAAGGTTCGGTAACCAGGCTCGTTCCGCATGGCTCACGGTGACCCGACCATCGAGAACTCGCGGAGGGATGAGCGCGGGGGCACGCCCGGCCATCGTCGCTTCGCTGAAGGATCTCTGTTGCGCCATCATGCAGCAAACAATGACGCGCGCACGCGCGCGATGGCTATTGGCGCAGGAGCCAATCGCGGTTACGACGCGGTGCGAACCGGCGATAGGCAAACCGCGCGATGGGGTTCGGCAAAATGCTTAGCCGGTCAATTCCGCCCTCGTTCGCGCTGCTGACGCTCGCCGACTGCCTGTCGGCGATACGGCAGGTTGGCAATCGGCACTGCGCGCTCTGGAGCGAGCGGTCAGCCTGCCGACTTTCGCAGCGCGGGAAGCAGCGAAAAGGATCGCCGGGGCGCAGCGACGGCGAGGACCGCATGGCGCGAGCGATCCCATCGCAGCACTGGAAATCCGTCCCGCGTCCGCTTACCCCGATGCGCCGGTCGGACGTTGCTGAGCTTGCACCCAGCGGATGGCAAAGCGCAGAAACTCCGGCGTGGTGGGCAGGCTGAGTTTCTCTTTGATCTTGCCGCGATGCACATCCACGGTTTTCGGGCTGAGGTGAAGTTTCTGCGCGATTTCCTCGGTGCTCCAGCCTTCGCCAAAGAGCCGCAAAACTTCCAGTTCGCGGTCGGTGAGTTTGTCCTCCGGCGTGCCGCCGGCTTTGGTCGTGCCGCTATAGGCTTCGAGCAGGCGCGCGGACATGGATGGGCTGAGGGCAATCTGGCCGCCCAGCACCGTCCGCAGGGCGGCGACGAGCTTCTCCGGGCCTTCGCTTTTCATGACGTAGCCGCGTCCTCCGGCGCGCAGGACACGCGCGGCGTAGAAGGCCTCGTCATGCATGGAACAGACCAGAATGGGAAGTCCGGGATGCAACGCCTGAATGTCCTTGATGAGTTCCAGGCCATCCTTGTCCGGCAAGGTCAAGTCCATGAGCAACACGTCGGGCTTGAGGCGGTTGATGGCCTCGATGGTTTCGCGGGCCGTGCCGGCCTCGCCGCAGACGGTAAAGTCCGGTTCGCGGTTGAGCGTTTCGACCTGGCCCAGGCGCGTCATCGGGTGGTCGTCCACGACAAGAATCTTCTTCTTCGCGGGCGTCGAATTGGATTTGGTTTTGGCAGCCATATCAGGAATCAGTTGGAAACGGCGTGAACAGCGGCTGCAACGGGTTTGACGCGGTAGTACGGCGCGACGCAGCGCACTTCCACGCCGCCATCCGGCGCATTTTCGACGGTGAGCCGGCCGCCGAGTTGTTGGGTGCGATGCCGCATCGTTTGGGTGCCCAGTCCGGCGGGCTTGGCGTCCGCGGGCAGTCCCTTGCCGTAGTCGCGGACGATGAGTTCCAGTTCATGTGAACGCGTGGTGAGCCGGATCTCAATACGCGGAGAGCCGCTGTACTTCACGGCATTGCTGACGGCTTCCTGCGCGAGGCGATACAGATGCGAGGCGGCAGCCGGATCGTCCATCAGCACGGCGGAATCGGCGTCGAACCGGCAATCCACGCCGCAGTCGCGGGTGACGCGGTCGGCGAGGTTTTGCAACGCCGTCATCAAACCGTCCGGTTCGGGTGGCACGGGATAAAGGCCGCGCGAGATGGTGCGGGCATCGGCCAGCGCCTGTTCGATGAGCTGGTGAATCTCGGCGGCGCGCCCGGCTTCGGCGGCGTTGCGTTCCTTGAGGTCGCGCTGGAGGAGACTGCTGAGAAAGAGCGCGCCGCCCAGTTCCTGGCCCAGGCCGTCGTGCAGATCGCGGGCAATGCGGCCGCGCTCTTGTTCCGCCGCCGCGACCGCCTGGGCTTCGAGCCGCTTGCGCTCGGTCAAATCACGAACCAGGCCGGTGAAAACCCGTTGCGCCCCCAGTCGGATTTCACTGACGGACAGGTGAATGGGAAAAACCGAGCCGTCTTTGCGCTGCCCGAAGGCCTCGCGCCCGATGCCGATAATTTTGGCCTGACCGGTGGCCAGATAGCGCGAGAGGTAGGCGTCGTGCTCGGAACGATATGGTTCGGGCATGAGCAGGCTCACGTTGCGGCCGATGACTTCCTCGGCGCGGTAGCCGAACATCTTTTCCGCGGCGGGATTGATGGATTCAACAATGCCGCGCGGATTCATCGTGATGATGCCCTCGACGGCGGAGTTCAATACGGCCTGAAGCCGCTGTTCGCGGTCTTCGAGGATGGCGGTGCGTTCAGCCACGCGCCGCTCCAACTCGACATTGATTTTTTGCAGCCCTGCCTCCGCGGCGTGGCGGCGATAGTTCTCCCGAAGCAAACCGGCCCAGCTCACGATCAGAGAGCCGACGGCCAGCACCCCCGCCCCGGAAGCGATGGCCCACACCAACAGGGCCATCTGGCGGTGGTCTCGTTCATATTCGTTCACTCGATTTCGCTGCGTGTGGATCAGCGCGTTGAGCTCAGTGAGCACCCGCTCCCGCTGATCCCGGTTTTCGAGTTGGCGCTGCGCGGCCGCCGCGGCCGCCGTGTCGCCACGGCGGCGCAATTCGACCGTTTCCTCCCAACGGCGGAGATACTCGCGGGTCTGTTGATGAAGGGCCGCGAGCAGATTGGTCTGGCCCGCATCGCTCGGCAGTGCGGCAAGGCCCTGGGCCAGCGCCTGCTCCACCAATGCCGTCGCTCTATGAAAATCCGCCAGGAAGACCGGCTCGCCGGTCAACACGTAGCCCCGCGCCAGGGCGTCGATTTCAAACAAGCCGGCTTGAAACGCCACTTGTTGCTCCAACGATGCGTAAGCGCGGCGCACCCGATCTTGCAGATCCACCCCTTTCCAGTAGATCCAGGTTTCCAGCGTCCCTGCCCCAAGCAGTAGCACCAGCGCGGCGGCCGGCACAACGATCAACCAGCGCGAAGCCCGCAGGGCAGGCGCTGCGAGTGAGAACGCATTGGCGGAGCTGTGTTCAGCCATGTAACGGCAAGCCTATCAGTCGAGGCAGGTCACGTCGAGGGGTGGCTCGGATGGAGAATCTGCTGTTTCGCCGACTGCCGGCCGGCGGACGCTGGCGCGACGGACGGCCCGGGGATTCTCAATGCGCGACTCGTTTGTTCGCGCCCCCCTCGGTCGGCCCCGCGAGCCTTGTCGTCGCGGCACCCCGGCAGTCCCTTTTGCCGCTTGCCGCGCGAAAAAATTGGCCGCCTGCCAGCCTGCGCCAAGGTGCGCGGGTGCGCGATATGGTTGTGGCGGGAAGTGCCTTGCCGTAAGCATTCTCCCCCGCAGGCCAGGCATTTTGGACAAAGCGCCTTTGGCGACCCGGCTGATTCCAGCCCGGCGCTGTCCTGGTTAACTTGTCCCCGCGACGAGGCGGGAGGAGCTGAGAGTGTCGGAGACCATCAAACATCATCAGGGGCCGCGAACCGGGTGCAATTACGACAGCGTCCGGGTTCGCTGCCCGCAGTTGGGAAGGCCGTTGTGAATCCAGAAAACGGATCCGACAAAGCCGATCAAGACGAGCCAAAGGCTTTCACCGCCACCGGCCCGGCGAGCGCCCTTGAGGTTCGAGATGAAGCGGATGGCGCAGCAGGGCGCGATGATTGGCATGCGTTAACCTCCCCGCAGGCCGTTGAGCAACTCCGCAGCAACAGCTTGTTGGGCCTCAGTCACGAAGAAGCCGCACGCCGACTGGCCAGGCACGGGCCAAACGCACTGCCCGAGGCGAAGCGCCGCTCGCTCCTCACCGTGTTCCTCCGCCAGTTTGCCAGCCCGCTCATTTACCTTCTGTTCATCGCGTCAGCCATTGCCTTCGCCGTGGGCAAGCGGGGCGATGCCGGGGTCATCCTCCTCGTGGTCCTCATCAACGCCATCATCGGCACGGTGCAGGAAGGCCGCGCCGAACGCTCGATGCAATCGCTGCGCAAACTCTCCGCTTTGCGTGTGCGCGTGTTGCGTGGCGGCAAGGAGGCATTGATCGAAGCGCGTCACCTCGTGCCCGGCGACGTGCTGCTGCTCGCGGCCGGCGACGCCGTGGCGGCGGATGCACGACTGCTCGATGCCGCCGCCCTCGAAGCCGCCGAAGCCGCGCTGACGGGCGAATCGCTTCCGGTCACCAAACATCCCGAAGCCCTGCCTCCCGACACGCCCCTGGCCGACCGCCGCAACATGGTTTTTTCCGGCACTTACATCGCCGCCGGACGCGCCCGCGCGCTGGTGGTGGCCACCGGACTCGACACGGAGGTTGGCAAAATTGCCAGCCTCACCGAAGCCGCGGAGGAGCCGAAAACGCCGCTCGAACAACGCATCGCGCAGTTCGGCCGCTACCTGGTTGGCGCCGCCATCGGGCTGTTCCTGCTCGTCATGACCGTTGGATTGATGCGCGGCCTGCCCTTCGTGGAAATCCTCATGGTGGCCATCAGCCAGATGGTGTCGATGGTTCCCGAGGGTCTGCCGGTGGCGATGACCATTGCGCTGGCCGTCGGCATGCAGCGGATGGCCGCGCGCAACGCCATCGTCCGCCGCTTGGCAGCGGTTGAAACCCTCGGTTCCACCAGCGTGATTTGCAGCGACAAGACCGGCACGCTCACCAGGAACGAGATGACCGTGACGGCGCTGTGGCTGGCGGACGGGCGCACAGTGGAGGTCACGGGCGCCGGTTACGCGCCGGAGGGCAAATTGCTCGAAGCCGGCCAGGACCTCACCGCCGGCGATGACCCGTCTTTGCGCGCCTTGCTGGAGGCTGCCGCGCTTTGCAACGATGCTCAACTCGTCCCCCCTGGCGGTGCCGACCCGCGCTGGCGTCCGCTCGGCGACCCGACCGAGGCCGCATTGCTCACGCTGGCGCTCAAAGGTTGCGTGGATTTGGACGCGCTGCGCCAGCAATGGCCTCGCCGGGCGGAGATCCCGTTCGACTCTTCGGCCAAGATGATGGCCACACAGCACGGCCACGGCTCGCGTGGGCGTGTCTGCCTGAAAGGCGCGCCGGAAGTCGTGCTGAACCTCTGCGGCTTTGTGCGCCGCGGCGTTCAGGCCGCACCCTTGGACGACGCCTTTCGCCGGGCGGCGGATGCCGCCTCAGCCGCGCTTGCCTCGGGCGCTCTGCGGCTCCTGGCCGTGGCGGACGTCGAAGGCGTCGCACTGGATGAGACGGCGGGCTTCGAGCAGTTCAAGGGCAAGGCCACGTTCCTCGGTCTCGTCGGCCAGATGGATCCTCCACGCGACGAGGTGAAAGTTGCGGTCCAGGAATGTCAGCGGGCCGGCATTCGCCCCGTCATGGTCACCGGTGACCACAAGGCGACCGGCCTGGCCGTCGCCCGCACGCTCGGCATCGCGCGCGACGGCGACCTGGCGGTGGATGGCCGCGAACTGGAGCAAATGCCCGAGCAGGATTTGCTGCACCGTTTGAACCATATCTCCGTCTTCGCGCGCGTACATCCCGCCCAGAAGCTTCGGATTGTGGAGGCCTTCCAAGCGCAGAAGAACGTCGTGGCCATGACCGGCGACGGTGTGAACGACGCGCCTGCGCTGGCTCGCGCCGACGTCGGCGTGGCGATGGGTATCACGGGCACGGAAGTGGCCAAGAGTGCGGCCAAAATCGTCGTTGCCGACGACAACTTCGCCACCATCGTCCACGCGGTGGAGGAAGGCCGCCTGGTTTACCGCAACATCAAGAAGGTGATTCTGTTTCTCTTTGCGACATCGATTGACGAGGTAATCGTGCTGCTGGGCTCGCTGTTCCTCGGATATCCCTTGCCTCTGGCGGCGGTGCAGATTCTGTGGATCAATTTGGTGACCGAAGGTGTGCTGACCGTGAACCTCGTGATGGAAGGCCCGGAAGGGGACGAGATGAGGCGGCCGCCAATTTCGCGAGATGAACCGCTCATTACGCGTGCGATGCTGACGCGGATGCTGTTTATGGTCAGCGCGGCCGTCGCGGCGACTTTCGGGTACTACGTGTGGCGTTTTTCCACGGGTGCGCCATTCGAATTGGTGCGCAGTGAGACCTTCACGGTTTTGGCGGTGTGCCAGTGGTTCAACGTGCTCAACTGCCGCAGCGAGCTGAGATCCGTCTTCAATGGCAGCATCTTCGATAACTACTGGCTGTGGGGCGGCCTGGCTCTGGGCAATGTGCTGCATTTCCTTGTCATCTACACCGAACCGATGAACCGCATCTTCCACACCGTGCCGATTCCGATGACCGAGTTCTTCCTCATCGGCGCAGTTGCCAGTCTCGTGCTCTGGGCGGAGGAGATTCGCAAATTCTTCGCCCGCCGCCGGGCGCGCTTGCCGCAATGAGAATGGGGTTGACGGC
>DATLZF010000818.1:0-4122 GCA_035574135.1 Candidatus Methylomirabilota bacterium | reverse complement strand
TTCTTGGGAGCGGCGCTGGCGGCGGCCGGCTTGGCCAGCGCTGCCTCGGGCACGACCGGTGGCGGTTCCGCGGCTACTGTCGCTTCGCCGGGCATGGCAAGCCCTCCGGCCAGCAACGCAAGCTGCAACATCCGATGTTTCATAGTCATGGGCTGAGTAGAGATTTAATCTCCGGTTCTGTCAACGTTCGCCATTTTCCGGCGGGCAATTCGCCCAGTTTGATCGGTCCGATCTGGGTGCGGAGCAGGCGCGTGACCGTGAGACCTTGGGATTCGCACATGCGCCGCACCTCGCGATTGCGTCCCTCGCGCAATTCGATCTCGATCACGCTCTGGGTGTTGTTGGCCGAGATCAGGCGCGCCCGCGCGGCTTTGAGCCATTCGCCTTGGTGCCGGACCCCGTGAACGAATCGTTGCACCTGACGGGGCTCGACCCGGCCTTCGACGGTGGCGCGATAGATCTTCCGCACGCCGTAACGGGGATGCGTCAGCCGCAGCGAGAAGTCGCCGTCGTTTGTCAGGAAGATCAATCCCTCGCTATCGCGGTCCAGCCGGCCCACCGAATGCAAGTGCGCCCATTCCTTGGGCAGCAACTCGCCGAGCGTTTGGCGCTTTTCTGGATCCTGCCGCGTGCAGAGAAAGCCCTTCGGCTTGTGGAGCGCGACGTAAATGTGGCGACGGGCGCGCACGGGCAGGCCGTCCACCTCCACCACGTCGCGCCCCGGCTCGACCTTTGTGCCGAGCTGGGTCGCCGGCTCGCCGTTCACGGTGACGCGTCCGGCGACAATCATCTTTTCTCCGGCGCGCCGCGAAGCCACACCGGCGTCGGCGAGAAACTTTTGCAGGCGAATGGCCATGGTCAGGCCGGCTCCGTGGGCGCAGCCGGCGTGCGCCAATCGGTCAAGGGTGACGGTCCTGCGGCGGAGCAGGTTGAGACGATCCGTCGTCCTGCGCGCGGCGCCGCGTTTCACCAAAAAACAGGCGTGCCCAATGCCCGCCCCCCTTTCCAGGTCGGCCCCATTCGGCACTCGTCAGCGGCTGGCAACCCTGCTTCAGGCCGGCGGCTTGGTCTTGCGCAGACCGGTCACCCGGTCTCCGGGCTTCCACTGGCCGCGCTGTTTCAGGAGCTCCACCCGTTCAAACCGTTTCAGGACATTCCGCTTGCCTCCCGATGAGGCCGCCGCTCGCAAACTACGATGCTGTGACATAAAAATCTGCTTGTCGTTCCAGGTTCGATTGAACCGCCTCACCCGGCCGGACGAAGCGGGCGAGGGTTGTATCACGGGAGCCTGATCTGCGCCAATGGTTTCTTTTGCTTGGGGGGCGTCGGGCTTGTCTTAGCGACTGGTTCGGCCGGGTTGCTCGGGGGAAGGGGAAAACGGGTCGCTCCGCGAGTAGGCGAGTGGGGCAGAGCGGCGCCGCGTGGTCCGGTGTTCCCGGGCCGGCCGCGCTTCCCGGGGATGGACTCATGGCAGTGCGCGCAGCGCCCACGGTGACGGACGCTGACGCCCCCTCGCCGGCCTTGGTTTCGATTGGTGGTTGCCTCGGGCGCGCTGCGTTCTACCATGCGGACATCTCAACCTTGTGTCGCATTTCATGAAATCTGGGAAGGGCGGAGCGTCGCAAACGCTCCCGTCACCCTTTGGCGGTGGAGGGTGCCTGTTTGGGAACGAACGCCGGGCAAGTGCCCTTGGTTGCGATCGGCCCGTTTGCTGGCAGGATGCCGCCTTGGCGAACCGGTGCGACGTGGACATTCGTCCCGTCTCGTGTCTGCCGCCGGCTCGCGTCAAGGGTGTCGTAACGCTCGTGCTCTGGTTCGTCGGAGCTGTGATGACGAGCCCGGCGGCCGACGGGCCGAGGGCGGGTCGCGTGGTTGCGCCCGGGGTTCGGCAGGTCGGCACCATCGAGTCTCGGTTCATCACGGAGAGTTCTGGAATCGTCGCCAGCCGACAGTTTCCGGGCACGTTTTGGACCCACAACGACAAAGGCAGCCGGCCGATGCTCTTTGCCATCACGCGCGAGGGAAAATCGTTGGCGGAGATCCCGATCCAGGGGGCCAAGTTCGCCGACTGGGAGGACATTGCCCTCGATGGTGAGCACCGGCTTTACCTTGGGGACATCGGCAACAACAACAGCCGGCGGAAGGACGTCGAGGTTTACCGGGTTGCGGAACCGGATCCGAAGTCGCCTCCCGGCGCCCTTGAGCCCTCGCGCAAATGGGTGTTGACCTACCCGGTGGCTCCCTTCGATGCGGAGGCGTTGTTTGTGTACGGGGAGTCCGGCTACGTCGTTTCCAAGGTCACCAACGACCGACACGCCTCGATCTACCGTTTCCCGCTTACCGAGGCCGGCGGTACGGTCGCGCTGCAACGGGTGACGACACTGCCCATCTCGTCCCCTGTCACAGCGGCTGATCTGTCCGCCGACGGCCAACGGCTGGCCATCCTGAGCAAGGCCGGACCGTTCGTTTTCCGCGTGGACGGCGATATTGCTCGCGCCGGCGTGGCGCGGCCGTGGCACACGCGCTTCAAACACGAGGCCACCGAAGCGTGCTGCTTCGTTCCGGAGGGATTGCTCGTCACCGCGGAGTCCCGGGAAATCTTCCTCTTCGAGGACGCCGCCTTTCGCGCTCCCTGAACGAGACGGCGCATTCTCCTCGGACGGAGAAAGCCGGGGGGGGAACGAAGCGGGGTCGCAGGGGGTGGGCCAGGGGCCTTGCGATCCCGCCGGGCGGCGTCACCTCAGCGCGGCATAGACGTGGTGTACGTCGTCGTGATCATCGAGCGTGTCGAGGAACTCGACGACCTCCTTGCGCTGGGCTTCGGTCAACTCCGGGAAGCTCTTGGCCAGATAACGAATCTCGGAGGCCAGAATCTTCCAGCCCGCCGCCTTCAACGCCTTGGAGACCGCGTCGAGGTCTTTGATCTCGGTCAGGAAACAGGCGGCCTTGGCGCCGCCCGTGGCTTCGGGCACTTCCATCGGTTCGACTTCCTGCGCGCCAGCTTCGATGGCGTCGGCCTCGGCGTCGCGGGCGGCGTCCTCGTGCGTTGCCTCCACGACGCCCAGATGATTGAAAAAGAAGGCGACGCTGCCCGGTTGGCCGAGCGAGCCGCAGCGGAAGAGATGGCGGATCTCGGGAGCCGTGCGGTTGCGGTTATCCGTCAGGCACTCGACCACCACGGGGACCTTGTGCGGGGCGAACCCCTCGAAGGTCACCAGTTCGTAATCGACCTTCTCCTCCGTGAGGCCGGCGCCCTTCTTGATGGCGCGCTCGATAGTGTCGCGGTACACCGAGGCCTTGCGGGCCTTTTCGACGGCGGCGGCGAGCCGGGCATTGAGTTCCGGGTCGGGGCCACCGAGTTTGGCCGCGACCATGATTTCGCGGACCAGTTTTACGACCATCTGGCCCTTTTTCTGTGCGTTGGCCTCGCGGCCGGCCTGCTTCCATTGAGCGCCCATAGGGTCGGCGGACTATGCGCAACCCGGGGGGCGAATTCAATGCGAAGTCTGAATCGAGGTGCGACGAGAAGTGGCGGTGACCGAAGTTGGGCGGGAAGGTCGAACTGCGGTTGGGCGTCTGGAACGGGCGAACCTGACCGAAAGGCCGAGGTGCAGATCGGCACTCGCGCCGCCATTTTTGATCGCCGTAACTCAAAAATAGGTGTTACCGAAGATTGAGGCGGACGGGGGTCCGTTGACTCAAAAAGGGTGTTACCCAATTTCTCCCCCAATTTGAGAACGAAGGAAGCCGACCGGACCACCCCGGCCCGGCCTCCCTCGGTCCCGTTTCTGGGGGTCAGGGGCGTTGTAACTGTCGGCCGGCCCCGGTCAAGTCTGCGTCCACTGTCGCACCGCTTCGATCTCCCGCAGCCGCCGGTCCACCGCCCGCCGCAACGCCAGGGCGTTCAACCCCGCCCGCTCCGCCCGCAAGCGCGCCTTGGTCGCCTCGCTCACTTCCGCGCAGGCCAGCACCCGCGCCAGCGGCGTCTGCGCCGGGCCATACTGCCGGACCACTTTGCTGCCCACTCGTTGCTTGCCCTCCAGCTTCAAGGTGGGCAGGCAGTAATTGAGCAACTGGTGCAACGGCCCCCGGCACAATGCGTCCACCGGCGGCCAGACCTCC
>DATLZF010000817.1:0-3834 GCA_035574135.1 Candidatus Methylomirabilota bacterium | reverse complement strand
TGCGGACCTGGGGACTGAACGAGTAGAGGATTCCGTAACCCGCCCCGCCCACGGTCGGCGCAATCCACGCGCAAAGGTTCGCAATTGACGACTGGCTCGGCAGCCGTCCGAAAGCGATGCTCCGTCCGAATGAGACCGGTGATCTCCATCGATGAAATGGTCGCCGAAACCAAGGGACCGCAGGGCCGCGTCGAGGTCTGCGCTTCAGCGGTGGGGGATTACGACGAACCTGCGGGACGGCTGACCGTTCGATTGAACGCCTTCGTGCGCCCCACGGGAACGCTGGCCCCGGACTTCCATCCGGACTGGATTCAGTTGCCCGCCCCGCAAACCGTCGAGGAACATGTGGATTACGCCGAGGCCGCGCCCCTGACCCGCGAGATGTTCCGTGCCTGGGTGAAAAAGGTCCGCCACGCCCTCGAGAGCCGACCGGCGGGCTGAAGAGGGCAGTGGATCGGAGCCGTGGCTCTCTCGGCCATCACCTTGCGGACGCACTCGCGATGTCATGCCCTCCGAGCGCCGGTCTCGGAACCGGCCCGTGGTTCAACCGGGCTCGGCGCCGCGTCGGAGGGAGACCCGCGCCGCATGGGTTACGCCTTCGCGATCAACTGGCGCAGCACATAGGGCAGAATACCGCCGTGCCGGTAGTAGTCGATCTCGATGGGGGTATCGATGCGACAGCGGACGGGGACGCTTTCCACCTTCCCGTCCTTGCGGGTGATCTTGAGCGCGAGGTCCTGTTGCGGCTTGAGGTTCGCGTCGAGGCCGACGATGTCGTAGATCTCGGTACCGTCGAGCTTCAAGGTTTGCGCACTGGTGCCGTCCTTGAATTGCAGCGGCAACACGCCCATGCCCACCAGGTTGCTGCGGTGGATGCGCTCGAAGCTCTGCGCGACAACCGCTTTGACGCCGAGCAGGTTCGTGCCTTTCGCGGCCCAGTCGCGGCTGGAGCCGGTGCCGTATTCCTGGCCGGCAATGACGACAAGCGGAACGCCCGCCGCTTGATACTTCATCGCCGCATCGTAGATGCTCATCTTCTCGCCACCCGCCGGGCCGGAGTTCGGCGCTCCGAAGTAGAGCGTGTTGCCGCCCTCTTCGCCGCCGAGCATGAGGTTCTTGATGCGCACGTTGGCGAATGTGCCCCGGGTCATCACCCGATCATTGCCGCGACGCGAGCCGTAGCTGTTGAAGTCCTCGAAGGCGACGCCGTTCTCGAGCAGATATTGGCCGGCGGGCGAATTCTTCTTGATGCTGCCGGCGGGTGAGATGTGGTCGGTGGTGACGCTGTCACCGAAGATGCCAAGCGCGCGGGCGCCGCGGATTTCGGTAATGGAACCGGGTTGCAGGGAGAACTTGGTGAAGAACGGCGGCTCCTGAATGTAGGTCGAACTGCGGTCCCACTCGTACACGTGGCCGGCGCTGGCGGGGATTTCGTTCCACTTGGGGTTCTGCGCGGCGAAATCCTTGTAGAGAGCGCGGAAGACTTCAGGCTGGAGGGCGCTTTGCATCGCCTCGCGCACCTCCTGCAAACTGGGCCAGAGGTCGCGCAGGAAGACCGGCCGACCGCCCCGATCCGTGCCGAGGGGCTCGGTGGTGAGGTCGATGTCCACCCGCCCCGCCAGGGCAAACGCCACCACCAGTGGCGGCGACATGAGGAAGTTGGCCTTGATGGCCTGATGCACGCGCGCCTCGAAGTTGCGATTGCCGGAGAGGACGCTGGCGGCGATCAAATCGTTCTGGGTGACCGCCTCCTCGACCGCGGCGTGGAGCGGGCCCGAGTTGCCGATGCAGGTGGTACAACCGTAGCCGACCAGGTTGAATCCCAGTTGGTCCAGGTAAGTCTGCAGCCCCGTCCGGCTCAGGTAATCGGTCACCACGCGCGAGCCGGGCGCCAGGGAGGTCTTGACGACGGGGTTCACGCGCAGGCCGCGTTCCACCGCCTTTTTGGCCAGCAGGCCGGCGCCGAGCATCACGCCCGGGTTGCTCGTGTTCGTGCAGCTTGTGATGGCGGCGATGAGCACGCTGCCATGGCCGATCTCGGCGTCGAAAGACGGAAAGGCCGACAGGGGCACCTCCTGCGGCGTGTCGGGTGTGGGGTGCTGATCGCGCATCTCCGACTCGCTCGGCTCGACGCGGTCCTTTCGATGCCCGTAGGAATGGTCCGTGTCGTGGCCGTGCTGGCGGCTGGAGACGCGCACCACCGTGTCCAGTTCCTCGGGCTTCCGGCCAAAGCCGCCTTCGGCGACGGGTTTGCTGAAAGCGGCCACGAAGCTCTGCTTCAAAGCCGCAAGCTCGATGCGATCCTGCGGTCGCTTCGGCCCGGCCACACTGGCACCCACGGTGCCGAGATCGAGTTCCAGTACCTGGGAGTAATCGATCTGCCCCTTCTGAGGGATGCCCCAAAGCCCCTGAGCCTTGTAATAGTTTTCGTAAAGACGGCAATGCGCGTCGCTCCGGCCGGTGGCGCGCAGGTAGTTCACGCATTCGGCATCGATCGGGAAGAAGCCCATCGTGGCGCCGTATTCCGGGGCCATGTTGGCGATGGTGGCGCGGTCCACCACGGGCAAGGCCGCGGCGCCGGGGCCGAAAAACTCGACAAACTTGCCCACCACCTTGGCCTTGCGCAGGAGTTGCGTGACGGTGAGCGCCAGGTCGGTGGCGGTGACGCCCTCCTTCAGCGCACCGGTCAAATGCACGCCCACCACGTCCGGCGTGAGGAAATAAACCGGTTGTCCGAGCATGCCCGCCTCGGCTTCAATGCCACCGACGCCCCAGCCGACGATCCCGAGACCGTTGATCATCGTCGTGTGCGAGTCCGTGCCGACCAGCGTGTCCGGGTAGAAAACGCCGCCCTGCTCGAGCACGCCCTTGGCGAGATACTCGAGGTTCACCTGGTGCACGATGCCGATGCCGGGCGGCACGACCTTGAAGGTGTCGAAGGCCTGCATGCCCCATTTGAGGAATTGGTAACGCTCGCGGTTGCGCTGGAACTCGATTTCCAGGTTGCGCTGAAACGCCACGGGCGAGCCCGCAAAATCCACCTGGACCGAGTGATCCACAACCAGGTCCACGGGCACGAGCGGCTCAATGAGCTTCGGGTTCTTCCCCAGCCGGGCCACGGCACTGCGCATGGCCGCCAGATCCACCAACAGCGGCACGCCGGTGAAGTCTTGCAACACGATGCGGGCGACGACGAACGGGATTTCCGCCAGGCGCGCCCCGCCGGGCTTCCAGTTCGCCAGCTCGCGCACGTTGGCCTCCTGCACTTTCAGACCGTCGCAATTGCGCAGCACAGACTCGAGCACCAGCCGGATGGAAACGGGCAACCGCGAAATCGGGCCGACGCCCGCGGACTCCAGTGCGGGAAGCGAATAGAATCGGCCCTGTCGGCCATCGCCCAGATCAAAAGTTCGGAGAGAGTCGAAAAGGTTGTGCATGTTGCTCATATCGAAAGCGCCGGCCCACTCTAGCAACCGGCACCGCGGAGGGAAGTTTCGAGTTTCTCCCCGAAAGAACGGACCTCACGGGCTGACTTCCTCCTTGTCAGTCAGTCTGCACCCATCATAGTGCCTCGGTTCCCTTTCGGCGCAGTAGCGGGGTGCGCGGCGCAACAGATCGTTCAAAAGCCGGAGGCAGTGCCGGCCATCACGCCAGATCAGAAGCCAGAAAGAACACTGAATCGGCGCCCCGCGCGCCCAAGCCCTGATACCCAAACGGAGGTTTCCGATGAAGACGACCCGCCCCGATCCGAACCGCTCGCGCTGGCGCGCGCTCGCCCTGCTGGCCACCGTCCTGACGCGGCTGGCTCTGCCGGCGCCCGCCGCCGAGGTTCTC
>DATLZF010000816.1:0-3115 GCA_035574135.1 Candidatus Methylomirabilota bacterium | reverse complement strand
CGCTGCTGCTGGTGAGTTTCGATCCGAACGATGGCGCCCAACGCGCCGCGTTTACGGCCAAGTACGGCTCCTTTGGCGGAGCGCCGCTGATGGGACCGTACGGCGGCAAGCTCGATAATTCGGCGGACGGCATCGAGCTTTATCGTCCGGATACCCCGAATCTCGATGGCTCGGTTCCGTATATTCTCGTTGAGGAGGTCCGTTATCGCGATTCGGCTCCCTGGCCGCCGGCGGCGGACGGCGCGGGGGCGGAACTGCAGCGCATCGACAGCGCGGCGTTCGGCAACGACCCGATCAACTGGCAGGGGGCCGCTCCGTTGCAGATCATCCGGCCGCCGGAAAGCCAGACCGTGTCGGCGGGAACGGACGTCACATTGAGCGTGCTGGCTGCCGGTACGGGCACCTTGCGGTTCCAGTGGCGCCGTGACGGTGTACCTGTGGTGGGGGCCACCAACCTCACGCTCGAACTCCGCAATGTGCAGCTCCACCAGGAGGGCGCTTACACCGTATCCGTCACGGACAACACCGGCACGGTCATCAGCGCACCGGCATACCTCAGCATTCTCCAAGCGCCCTCGATCGTGCGTTCGCCCACAAGCCAGCGCGTGGTGCAGGGTGGCACGGTGGTGCTCAGTGTCGAGGCGGCCGGCAGCCTCCCGTTGGGCTTCCGCTGGCGCCGGAGCGGCACGACCACCAACTTCCAGATCCTCAACCAGCGCACCTCGTATCTCGTCGTCACCAACGTCCAGTCCACTGCCACCTACACCGTCGTGGTCACCAACAGCGTGAACAACAATGGTGTCATCAGCGGCAGCGCCGTCATTACCGTGATTCCGGACACCGATCGCGATGGCCTCCCCGATGAATGGGAGACGGCCTACGGGTTGAATCCCACCGGGCCGGACAGCGAGGTGGACGCGGATGGCGACGGCCTGACCAACGGCGAGGAATATGTTGCTGGCACCGATCCGCAGGATCCCGCCAGCTACCTCAAAGTGGAGGCGGCGGAGCCCTACGAACTGGGAGGAGCGGTCATCTACTTCAATGCCGCTTCCAACCGCACTTATACGGTGGAATACTGCGATGCGGCGGTGGGAGGGGCTTGGCTGAAGCTGGTCGACGTGGTGGCCACGACCAACAGTCGGCCCGTCTCCGTGACCAATGCCGCGCCCGACGCCGCGATGCGCTTCTACCGATTGTTGACACCGCGGCGGCCCTGAGGAGCCCGAGGAGAGTGAGTCCGGATCAGGCGGGGGGGCGGAGGCGTCCCCTCCCGCGCCCCGGTCTTGGGCCGGGCTTGCGGCCTCCGATCGAACGCTGGCCCCCGGTGGCAAGTCCCCGCTTTACCGGGGGAGGCTGCGGCCCTTATGCTGCGCTTGATGACCTCGCAGACGGTGCAAGTGCGACGCGCCACCATCGACGATTTGCCCAAGTTGGTGGCGCTTTGGCGGCTGGAGCATCTCCCGGCGCAGCACTTGGAGACGCGGTTCAAGGAGTTCCAGGTGGTCGAGGGAGCCGGTGGCGAATTGCTGGGTGCGATGGGATTGCAGGTTGCCGGCCAGGAGGGATTGGTGCACAGCGAGGCGTTTGCCCGTTTCGATCAAGCCGATGCGCTTCGGGCGCAGTTGTTCGAACGGATCCGGACGGTGGCGATCAATCACGGGCTGGTCCGTTTGTGGACCCAGTTTTCGACGCCCTTCTGGCGTACGACGCCGTTCGAGCCGGCGCCGGCGGAGCTGCTGTCGCGTCTGCCGAGCGGGTTCGCCGGCGGCTCGCAGCCGTGGCTGTTTATCAAGCTGCGGGAGGAGCCACCGCCGGCCAGCATGCTGGATAAGGAGTTCGCCCTGTTCCAGGAGGCCGAGCGCGAGAGCACTCAACGCATGTTGCGCCGGGCGCGCATCGCAAGGGCGATCGCCATGACCACGGTGGTGGTCGTTTTTGGCCTGATTGCGGTGCTGATGATCGTTTTCATGAGGACCCGCCGCTGACGCCGCCGTGAGACTCATCGCATTTCGTCCGTGCCGCCGCCTTGTCCCGTGAAAAAGCAGATTCGTCCTGAGATTCCGCGAAAAACGATCTATCGGCTTTCCGTGTACCTGCGCTGCCTGCAGCGGCTCAAGAACAACGGCATTCGCACGGTGTCGAGCGAGGCGCTGGCCAAAGGCGCGGGCGTCAAATCCACCCAGCTCCGCAAGGACCTGACCTACTTCGGGCAGTTCGGCACGCGCGGTCTTGGCTACGATGTCGAGCAACTGGCCAAGATGATCAGCGATCTGCTTGGCACCAACAGTCTGCAGCCGGTCATCCTGGTCGGCGTGGGCAACCTGGGCAGCGCGCTGCTTTCTTACCGCGGCTTCGAACAGGAAGGCTTTGAAATCGTGGCGGCTTTCGACATCGACGTGGACCGCAAACGGGCCCGCCATATCTCGCAACCGTTGCTGCCAATCGAGCGGTTGGGGGCCTTCGTTCGGGAACGCGGCGTGCGGATGGCCATCATCGCCGTCCCGGCCACGGCCGCCCAGGAAGTGGCCAATCAACTGGTCGCGGCCGGCATCGCCGGCATCCTCAATTTCTCGCCCATCGTTCTCCAGGTGCCCGAGGATGTCATGGTCAACAACGTCAACCTGGCCATCGAACTCGAAAATTTGAGCTACTTCATCCAGAGTTGAGCCGCCGGCTGGCCAGCGCGAGGGGTGCGGGATTTGCCCCCCGCTTGCCCGGCCGGCGCAGCGTCTGGGCCCATGCGGGGCTCCCGGGGGAACCCCTTGGGATTTGATCTGGAGTTCTCGGGGGCGCTCCGTCCGACCGGGCTTTGACCGTGTTCCGGTCCTATGGTTATTTGGGCCGTCACTGATCGTCCCCCGGTACGGGACCACGATGTTGCGCAACAAGCCCGAACACTTCCGGAGCGGAAAGACATGGCGAGGTTCCGCCCTGCTGCGGCTGCTTGTCTTGTGGTGCGCGGGCCTGCCCGCCGCCCTGCAGGCGGAGGCGTTCATTAGTGAGGTGATGTTCAACCCCCCCGGCAATCCGGACCTGCCGAATGAATACATCGAACTGCGTGGCGCGCCCAATGCCGTGCTGGCTCCGGGCACTTACTTTCTGAGTCTCGAAG
>DATLZF010000815.1:0-5648 GCA_035574135.1 Candidatus Methylomirabilota bacterium | reverse complement strand
GCCAGCAGGTTGCACAGGATCAGTTCCTTCTCACCCGTGGCGCGCACGCGGCCGACGGGCGTGTAACGAGCCCGGCTGGGTCCAAACGCCAGCCAACTGGCCAGCACGACGGCGAACACCTGCTCCACCCCAGGGGCACTGGCCGGACATACGTTGGGTCCGCCAACGATCACCACCGAGGCGGAGTCGTGAAAATGCCGAAGGGCGCGGCGCAGGTTGCCCGGCTCGGGACGCGTATCGTCGTCGAGAAAGTAGATGATGTCGCCGCGCGCCGCCCTCAGCGCCGCGTTGCGCTGCACCGCCGGCTGACGACCTCGGGCAATGATGATCTCCATCCGGTCCTTCGGGTAGTCCAACGCCCGGGCGGCCGCAACGGCGGGAATCTCCTCCTGCCCCGGACGGGTGGGGATGATGACAGTGACGAAAGGCAGCGTGTCGGACACGGGCCTGTTATGCCCGGCCGGAAGCCGGCCACTCAACCGGAATTGCGAGGCGGCCCGGGCGTGAAATCCAGCCGCGACCGAGGGCCGGGTGCGCCCCCGCCGCCGGCCCGGGCCACGGCTTGACGGCGCCACAGGGTATCCCGTAATCGAGACAAGGTATGAGCACGATCGAAAAGCATCACTTTCAGGCGGAGATCCAGCAGTTGCTGAACATCGTGATTCACTCCCTTTACACAGACCGGGAGATTTTCATCCGCGAACTGATCTCCAACGCGGCCGATGCCTGCGAGAAGCTGCGGTTTGCTCAGGCGTCGGGTTCCGCCGTGTACCAGGCCGAGGTGGCGCCAGGCATTTCGATTTCAACCGACGACAAGGCGGGCACGGTCACCATCACCGACACCGGAGTCGGGATGACTCACGGCGAACTGGTCGAGAACCTCGGCACCATCGCGCACTCCGGAACGAAGGCCTTTCTCAAGCAACTGGCCGAGGACAAAAAACCCGATGCGCGACTCATCGGCCAGTTTGGCGTGGGCTTTTATTCCGCGTTCATGGTGGCCGGGCGGGTGGAGGTGCTCAGCCGCTCCTTCCAGGCCGCTGAGCAGGGCTGGCGCTGGACGAGCGACGGCTCCGGCGGTTACGAGATGGAGCCGGCGGCCGATCTGCCCCGCGGCACGCGGATCACGCTGCATTTGAAGGACGACGCGAAGGAGTTCGCCCAGGCGGACCGGCTGGAGGCCATCATCAAACGCTATTCCAGCTTCGTGCCGTATCCGATCGAGCTGAACGGCAAGCGGCTCAACACCGTGCAGGCCATTTGGGCCCGCAACAAGAGCGAGATCAAGGACGAGGAGTACAACGAGTTCTACCGGTTTGTCGGGCACGACCACGAAGACCCTCTCTACCGGCTGCACTTCACGGCGGATGCGCCGCTGGCCATTCAGGCGCTGCTCTTCGTGCCGCAACGCAATTTCGAGACGCTGGGCATGATGCGGGTCGAGTCCGAGGTCAACCTTTACTGCCGCAAGGTGCTCATCCAGCAGCGGGCCAAGGGTCTCTTCCCGGACTGGTTGCGCTTCCTGCGCGGGGTGGTGGACAGCGAGGATCTGCCGCTCAACATCTCGCGCGAGACCATGCAGGACACCTCGCTGCTGCAGAAGCTCAACAAGGTCCTCACCGGCCGCTTCCTGAAATTCCTCGAAGAACAGGCGGAGAAGGAGCCCGCCGGCTACGAGAAGTTCTATGCCGAGTACCAGCGCTTCCTGAAGGAGGGCGTCGTCACGGATCACGGCCACAAGGAGCCGCTGGGCCGGTTGCTGCGCTACGAATCCTCGCTCACCGAGCCGGGCAAACTGACCTCGCTGGCGGACTACGTGAAGCGCATGCCGTCCGACCAGAAGGAGATTTACTTTTTGCTCGCGCCCAACCGCGAGGCCGCCGAGAGCAGCCCCTACTTCGAGGTGTTCAAGGCGCGCAAGTTCGAGGTGCTGTTTCTCTACGATCCGTGGGACGAGTTCGTCATGGATCACCTCTATGCCTTCGACTCCAAGCCGCTTCGGGCCACGGAGAAGGCCGATCTCACGCTGCTCGAACCGGAAAAGAAGGAGGGCGCCCTGTCCGACGACGCGGCCAAAGCTCTGGCCCAATGGATCAAAGACACCCTCGGCACGCGCGTCGGGGTCGTCCGGCCCTCGCAGCGGCTGGTGGACAGCCCGGCCGTGATCGTGGACAGCGACAAGCACCTCACCGCCAGCATGCGCCGATTGTTGAAGGCGGTGAAAAAGCAGGGCGAGGCCGCGCCCGAGTTCACGCCGGACCTCGAAATCAACCCCCGCCACAACGTCATCATCCGCCTCGAGGCCATGCGGCAGACGCAGAGCGCGCTGGCAGCCAAGGTGGCCGAGCAGTTGTTCGACAACGCCCGCGTCGCCGCCGGTCTGCTGGACGACCCCCGCACCATGCTCAAACGGTTGAACGAACTGCTCGAGGAGGTGCTGGTGGAACGCAAGCAACCGTGAGGTGGGACCCGCGCTCCGCGTCACAGGGCGCACCCGGGCGGACCGCCCTCCGCGGCATCGGGCCTCTCCACGCGGCTCGGCTTCCCGAACGCATCGGCGCGCGCTGAAGCCCGGCCTTCACGCGGTGCATCGGCTACGTCTGCCCGGGAACGCCACCGGCATCCGCGATCGGGTGGAGCGGCCACCGTGGTGCGATGGGTCCGCCGAACAGCGATTGGGCAATCCGCGCTCCTGACCGCCGCTTTCGATTGCCCTCCGGCGGCCGGAGCCGCTTGACTTGCCTGCCACCACGCTCAACCCTCCCGCCCCATGAGTTTTGACTGGATCGCGAATCCCGACATCTGGATCAGTCTCTTGACACTGACCTTCCTCGAAATCGTCCTCGGCATCGACAACATCATCTTCATCTCGATCCTCAGCGGCAAGCTGCCGCCGGCACAGCAGAATCGGGCGCGCAAGACCGGCCTGGCCTGCGCGCTGATCATGCGCATCCTGCTGCTCTGCGGCCTGGCCTGGGTGGTGAAGCTCGACCAGCCGTTCTGGTCCACCACCATTCTCGGCCACACCTTCGCGCTCTCCGGCAAATCGCTCATCCTCCTCCTGGGTGGTCTCTTTCTCATCGGGAAGAGCACCTTCGAAATCCACGAGAAGCTGGAGGGCGTGGACGGCGAAGTCACGCAACGGATTGCGCCGACCTTCGCCAGCGTCATTTTTCAGATCATGATGCTCGATGTCGTGTTCTCGCTCGACTCCGTCATCACCGCGGTCGGCATGGTGGACCGGATTCCCGTGATGATCGCGGCCGTGGTCATCGCCATGGTGGTGATGCTGTGCTTCGTGAACTCGATCAGCGCCTTCGTGGACCGGCATCCCACGATCAAGATGCTGGCCTTGAGCTTCCTGATCCTCATTGGCGTCATGCTCGTCGCCGAGGGCGCGGGCACCCACATTCCCAAGGGCTACATCTACTTCGCCATGGCGTTTTCCGTGGTGGTGGAGATGCTCAACATGCGCCTGCGCCGCGTCTCCTCGAAGGTCGAGCTGCACCAGCCCTACCGGTAGGCGGGCTCCGGCGACGCGCGGCGGCACCAAACCGCCCGGATCGCGGAGGCCCGATTGAGTGGATCGGCCCCGACGACGGCTCTCCACCCGACGGCAATTGACCGCCTCGGTGCGAATCCGACGCAGCATTTGAAAAGGCCCTCCACCGGCACGGGGCGGTTCCGCCGGGAAGACGGCCTTCGCAAACAGGGGAGCGCCGTCGTGCCGGTCGTGATAAAGAGCTTTTCAAATCAGTCTCGGGCCTCTACGTTTAACTTTGCTCACAACACCATTCACCGGAGGTTATGAAACGGAATACCGCCCTCCTGGCCCTTGTTGTCACCGGGCTCTCCCTGGTTCCACAACCCGCCGCCGCGCAGTTGTTCGAGAACCTCCTGGCCAATCTCCGGGCCTTGAGCGGCGCCCGCTACGCCGTCAACAACCCCCACAACGCCCTCACCAACCTCGCCGGCGAACTCGTCCAGGGCCCAAAGGACATCGCCGTGGCCGACCTGGACGGCGACGCCAAGCCGGATTTCGCCGCCAGCGGCAAGGACGGCACGGTGATGCTCTACTTCGGCGTGGGCGACGGCAGTTTCAGCAACGTGACCTATTTGCGGACGTGGACCGACGTCCCCGCGGACCTCGGTGGCATGTCCTTCACGAACTACGCCACAAACGTCTTTTGCGACTACCAGCCGACGAATTTCATCCTGGTCTGCTACACGAACAGCCCACCGCCGTCCCTGCCCAACCTGCCCCCTCCGCCCACCAACGTGGTTTGTTTCACGAACTTCCAATATGGCTGCGTGGGCTTCGTCACGAACATCTTGACCAACGTGGTGGTGGTGGAAGGCCCGAGTGGACTGCGGGGTCTGGCGCTGGCGGATTTCACGGGCGACGGCCGGCGGGACATCGCGGTGGCGTCGCCGGGCGAAGGCGTGATCTACCTGCTCGCGAATGCGGGCGGACGCAGCTTTGCCCCGGCGATCAGGCTGGCCGCCTGGCTGGGGGTGCGCGACCTGGCAGCGGGGGATTTCGACGGCGACGGCCTGACGGACCTGGCGGCGGCCGGCACGACGAACGGGGTGGCTCATTTCCAGTCGCTGGGCAACGGCACCTTCACCCTGAAGACAAACCTGCTCCAACTGGCCTCGGATCCCTTCAATGAGGATAGCGACGACTACGAGTTCCCCCAGCCGGCTTACTACCTGCGCACCGTCCGGCAGCCGGGGGACTCGCAGGATGAACTCATCGTCAGCTTCGCCCAGCGGACGAAGCTCTGGGTCCTCCGGGCCAATGAGCAGGGGCAACTGGCCATCAGCGGCGACCTCGAGAACGTGCGTCTCACCGCACTGGACGCGGCGCCGCTGCTGGTGCCGAACACCAACGGGGCCCCGCCGGACCTGATCACGGCCTACAGTCGCGGCGGATGCCTCGATATCTTCGCCGCCACCAACCTGTCCCAGCGCTTCAGCGGGCGCGCGTCGAGCCGGTATTTCGTCCCCGGCGCGCCCCGCAACGTGCGCATCGCGGACCTCGACCAGGACGGCTGGAACGACGTGGTGGTGGTGGCGCAACGGAGCGACCGGGTGCTGGCCTACAAGAATGACCAGGGCCGCCTCGTGCTCGCCTCCGAGGCGTTCACCGGCCGCTCGCCGCGCGAGATGGACCTGGGCGATTTCAACAGCGACGGCCGGCCCGACCTGGCGGTGCTGAACCGCTTCTCGCACGATGTGAGCGTGTTCATCACCTCGACCAATACCCCCGATGCGAACACGCCCGTCGGTTTCCTCGCGCTCGACAACGCGTATCCCGTGGATGGCGGTGTCAGCGGGCTGGGTTTGCGTGATTTCAACGGCGATGGACGCAGTGACGTGCTGCAGCTCCACCGGGACACGTCCGAGTTCAGCGTGCGGCTGACCGCCCCCAACGGCTCCTTGGGCGAGGCGGTGTTTTACGCCATCACCAACGGCTTCCAGCCGTCCGGTCAGATCGCTGTGGACGTGAACGGCGACGGGTTGGCGGACATGATCTCGGCCAATCTCTCGGGCTCCATCTCCGTGCGGCTGGGAGAGCCGGGCGGCACATTCGGTCCCGAGCAAACCTTCAGCCTCTCCGACGACGCCAACGGCGGGCTCATCAC
>DATLZF010000814.1:0-4616 GCA_035574135.1 Candidatus Methylomirabilota bacterium | reverse complement strand
CCAGGCGGCGCGGCAGTTTTACTCCCTGCGGCTGGGCGTGCCCATCCTGCTGGGGGACCGTACGGCCATCAAGGACGCAGCCGCGCGACTCAACGTTTCCCTGGAAGGCGTGCGCATCATCAACCCGGCGCAGAGCGAGGACCTCGAGGCCTTCACGCATCGCTTCGAGCTGCTCCGGCGCGGCAAGGGCATCAAGCTCAAGGAAGCGCGCGAGGCGATGCTCAACCCCAACTATTATGGCGCCATGATGGTGGCCATGCACCAGGCGGACGGTTTCGTGTCGGGCGCCAGCGAATTCACCGGCAGCACGCTGCGGCCGTTGTTCCAGATCATCAAGACGGCGCCCAGCGCCACCACGGCCTCGAGCTGCATGATCATGGAGGTGGAGGACACGCGGTTCGGCGAGAACGGGGTGATGTTCCTGGCCGATTGCGGGGTGATCCCGGAGCCGACGGTCGAGCAACTGGCGGATATCGCGGTTTCGACGGCGCAGTTGTCGCGGCAGTTGCTCGGGGTGCGGCCGCGGGTGGCGCTGTTGTCCTACTCGACCAAGGGCAGCGCCACGGCGCAATCCATCGGCCGGGTGCAGGCGGCCACGGCGCTGGCGCAGCAGCAGGCGAAGCAAAAGTTCATCGAGGCCGACTTCGATGGGGAGTTGCAGGTGGACGCGGCGCTCATCCCCGAGATCGCCCGGCGCAAGATGCCGGACAGCAAGGTGGCTGGTCGCGCCAATGTGCTGATCTTTCCCGACCTGAACTCCGGCAACATCGCCAGCAAGCTGGTGCAACACGTCGCACGCGCCAATGCCTACGGGCAGATCCTCCTCGGGCTGGACCGGCCGGCCGCGGATGTTTCCCGCGGCTCCAATGCGCACGACATTCTCGGCGTGGCGGCCATCGTCGGCCTCCAGTCGATTGCCTACCAGGAACTCTATCCCGAGGCCGGCCGCCATCTCCCAGGAGAAAAGTGATCAAGAACACCTCCACGCCGCGCGTCTTCATTGCCGCCACGCGGCAGAACGACGGCAAGACCACCACGTCGCTGGGCCTGCTGTCGGCCCTCCAGAAACGTTACCCGCGCATCGGCTACATCAAGCCCGTGGGCCAGCGGTTCGTCGAGATCGAGGAACAGAAGATCGACGAGGACACGGTGCTGATGGATCGCGTCTATCAGTTGAACTGTCCGCTGGTGGACATGAGCCCCATCGCCGTGGAGCCGGATTTCACCCGCAAATATCTCGAGTCCTCCAACCGCGAGGCGCTGGTCAAGAAGATCGAGCGGGCCTTCGACCGGGTGGCCTGGGAGAAAGACTTTGTCCTGTGCGAAGGCTCGGGGCACGCCGGCGTCGGCTCGGTGTTCGACCTGTCGAACGCCCAGGTGGCCAAGGTGCTCGATGCCAAGGTTGTCATCGTTTCCCGCGGGGGGATCGGCAAGCCGATCGACGAGGTGGCTCTCAACCTCGCCTTGTGCGAGAAGGAAAAGGTCGAGGTCATTGGCGTGATCCTGAACAAGGTCATGCCGGACAAGATCGCTTACGTGGAACAATTCGCCCGGCGCGGGCTCAAACGAAAGGGCCTCGAACTGCTCGGCGTGATTCCGCACCTGCCCCTTCTTTCGCGGCCGGCCATGAACCTCATTCGGGAGGAGCTGTCCGCCGAATTGCTCAACGCGCCCCGGGACCTGCGCGGGCTGGTGGAAGATGTGGTGGTCGGCGCCATGAGCGTCAACAACGCCGTGCGCTTCTTTCAACACGGCGTACTGCTCATCACGCCCGGGGATCGCGAGGACATCCTGCTGGCCGCCGGCACGGCCCTGGGATCGCACGACGCACCTCGGCTCGCCGGCATCGTGCTTACCGGCGCCCTTCGCCCGGCGCCGGCGATCCTGAAGCTCATCCAGTCCATGCCCTATCCCGTGCTGCTGGCACACGAGGACAGTTACGAGGTCGCCTCGCGCGTGCATGACCTGATCGTCAAAACCCGGCCGGACGACGAAGAGAAGATCGCCCTCATCCGGGACCTGATCGCGCGGCACGTCGATATCGACCGCATCCTGACGGCCATCGCCCGCTGAACCGCGCACCCTGTCATCGTCCGCTCCCACCATGCCCTCGCCTCTGCCATTGAATCCCGCCCTCGAGAAGCTTCCGGTCTATCAGCCCGGCCGTCCGATCGAGGAGGTCGCCCGCGAACTGCATCTGGACCCGGCCTCGGTCATCAAGCTGGCCTCGAACGAGAACCCCCTGGGCCCTTCGCCCGCCGCGCTGGCGGCCATGGAGCATGTGCTCCACAACCTGCATCTGTATCCCGATGGCAACGCCTTCTACCTGAAACGGCGGCTGGCGCAGAAGCTCGAGGTGGAACCGGCCCACCTCATCCTCGGCAACGGCTCAAATGAGATCATCGAATTCGTCGGCCACGCCCTGATGGCGCCGGAGACCGAGGTGGTGGTGTCGCAGTACTGCTTCGCAGTCTATCCGATCGTCACACATCTGTTCGGGGCGCGGCTGGTCACCGTGCCGGCGCGGGATCACGGCCACGATGTGGATGCCATGCTGGCGGCGATCACGCCCAGAACGCGCGTGCTGTTCGTGGCCAACCCGAACAATCCGACCGGCACGCTGATCCCCGCCACCGCCATCGCTCGTCTGATCGACGCACTGCCTCCACACGTCCTGCTGGTGATGGACGAGGCCTACATCGAGTTCCTGGAGGAGCCGTGCGACCTGCTGCCCTACATCCGTGGCGGCAGCGTGCCGAATCTGCTCCTCATGCGCACCTTCTCAAAGATTTACGGCCTGGCCGGGCTGCGGCTGGGCTACGGCGTGGGCCACCCCGATCTCATCGCCGCGCTGGAGCGGGTGCGGCAGCCCTTCAACATCAACGCGCTGGTTCAGGCAGGCGCGCTGGCCGCGCTGGAGGATGTCGAGCACATCCACCGGACGCGGGCGAACAATCTGGCCGGCCTGAAGATGTTGGAGGAGGCATGTCGCGCGCTGGGGCTGGAGTATGTGCCCTCCCATGCGAACTTCCTGCTCATCCGCGTGGGCGACGGCCAGCGCGTGTTCGCGGAGTTGCAGAAGCTCGGGGTGATCACGCGGCCGATGGCGGGATATCAACTGCCCGAGTGGCTGCGCATTTCGATCGGCACGCCGAAGGAAAACCAGCGCTGCGTGGAAGCGCTCAAGCAGGTGCTCGGCCGTTAAAGGCGGGCGCGACCCCTGCGCGCCTTTTGCCTCGCCGGCCCGGTGGTGGTCTCCGGATTCAGGCCTCCCAGGCCCAACGATAAAACTGCGCGGCCAGCACCCCGCCCACCAGGGGTCCCACCACCGGCACCCAGGCGTAACTCCAGTCGGACCGCCCCTTGCCGGCAATCGGCAGGAGCGCGTGCGCCAGTCGCGGCCCAAGATCCCGCGCCGGATTGATCGCGTAACCGGTCGGACCGCCGAGCGAGAGTCCGATGGACCACACGATCACGCCGACGAGGCAGGGGCCGAATCCCGTGTCAAAGCCTGATGCCGGCACCAGGTTCTTCGGCGAGAGGATGGCCAGCACGCCAAGCACAAGCACGAAGGTGCCAATCATCTCGGTAAGGAGATTGCAACCGGGCGAGCGAACGGCCGGCGCGGTGCAGAACACGGCCAGCTTGGCGGAGGGATCGGACGTTTTTCTCCAGTGCGGCAGGTAGGCCAGCCACACGAGCACCGCGCCGAGAAAGCCTCCGAGCATCTGCGCGGCAAGGTAGGAAGGCACCTCCGACCAGGGGAACCGCCCGAGCGAGGCAAGCCCGAGGGTCACGGCTGGATTCAGGTGCGCCCCGCTGACAACGCCCACGCAGTACACCGCCACCGTCACCGCCAGGGCCCAGCCGGTGGCAATGACCATCCAGCCGCCGTTCCGCCCCTTGGATTGTTCCAGCAGAACGTTGGCGACCACACCGTCGCCAAGGGTGACCAGGAGGGCGGTGCCCACCAACTCCGCGGTGAAGGGGGTCATGGTGTGCCGGCGCCTACTTCTGCGAGAGGCTGTTGTAGGCGATCTCGAGCCAGCGGCTGGTGTTGATGAAGCCGGTGCCCCAGTCCTTCCACTTCTCCGGCAGACCGGCGGCCTTCACATCGGCGAGGGACTTGCCCTCGGCGATGGCTTTTTTCACCACACCGGTGGTCTCCAGCAGCATCTCGTGAAACCGCTTCAAGTCATCCACCGTCGCCAACGGGCCGTGGCCGGGAATGATCTTGGCGTCGGGCGGAATCTTGGCCAGCACCGCCTCGACGGTGCGGATGTAGCCGGCCACGTCGCCGCCGCTGCCCAGGTCCACGTAGGGGAAGCGGCCGTTGAAGAACTGATCGCCCATGTGCACCACATTGGCGCCGGTGAAGTAAATGATGCTGTCGCCATCCGTGTGGCCGGGCCCGTGGTGGAGGAGTTTGATCTCCTCACCGTTGAAGTGCACCGAGGCGGACTGGTCGAAGGTAATGACGGGAAGCTCCTCCTTCTTGGCCCCGGACTTGCCAGCGAGGCGGCGGCGGACGTTGGCGTGGGCCACGATGTCCGCGTGGCGGCTGCCGAAATAGGCGTTGCCGCCGGTGTGATCGCCGTGCCAGTGGGTGTTGAGGA
>DATLZF010000813.1:0-6209 GCA_035574135.1 Candidatus Methylomirabilota bacterium | reverse complement strand
TGCGGACGCCCGCCGGGTCGTCGTCCCGGAAGCGGGCGTGGGAGAAGGAAAAATCCGCATCCAAGGTCAGCCAATCCGTGGGGGTGTAATAGTTGGCGAATTCGACGCCGTAGCGGCGGCTGGGGCGCGTGGCCTCGGTGGCGCCGGCGTCGCCCACGAAGAGTAGCTCGCTGTCGATGTCCAGCCACCAGAAGGCGAGCGTGCTCTGCAGCCCGGGCAGTCGGGTCGAGCGCACGCCGATCTCGGCGCCATAGGTCCGGACCAGAGCATCGACGGGATCGACTGGATCGCCGGTGGCGGGATCAAACCGAGTGGTGGTGCCGCGACCGTCGTTGCTGTGAAAGCCGAGGCCGCCGCTGAGGTACAGCTCCGTCTGCGCCCACGGGCCGAAGACGAGCGAGCCTTTCGGGCTGACGATGGCGTCGTTTCGACGCCCCGAATTCACGTCCCGATTGCTGTCCACGTCGAAGTGATACCAATCGGTGCGCAGCCCGGCCAGGCTGCGGAACTTCTCGGTCCACTGCACCCGGTTCTCCACGTAGGGCGAAACGCTCACCTGCCAGATGTCGTCGGCGCGTGTGACGGCGGGAATGATGACGGCGGCATGATCGGGTTTGTCGGTTCGCCGGCGGTTGACGGTCTGGAACAGGCCGTTGGCGATATGGTCGCTGCGCACGTCGAGGCCAAGCGTGTTCTCCATGTCGCGCGCTCCAAGCTGTCCAAACCAAGTGTGGCTGGCCTTGGCACCGCCCGTCCAGCGCTCGTCCACCTGCTCGAACTGGTCCCCTTGGGGACTGTTGAGGAAGTAGGTGAAGTCGCTGAACAAATCGAGATCGTACCGCAAGCCGTAGGCCAGAAGCCGGGTGGCCGAGGTGTCGGTGGTCCGATGCCATTCGGCGTCGAGGCTGTAGCGATGCGAGTCGCCGCCGCTGGTGTCGTTGAGCGTGTCGAAGCGACCGAAGGCCGGCGCCTCGAGGGCCCGGCGCGCGATCTGATCGGTGGCGTCCCAATCGCCCGCGGAGGCCATCGCGGTGAGGCTGTGACCGAGCGAGGCATCCCCCTGACTGTAGCGTACCACCCCGTTGAGACGCCGGTAGTGGTCGGGATTCTTCCAGGGACCGTCGTTGTGGAAGAGTTCAAGCGCGTAAAGCAGGTGGCCGGGCCCCACGGCCGGCGAGGAGGCGAACAATCCACGTGCGTAGTTGAAGCTGCCGGACTCGACCTGGGCAAGGGTCTGAGGCAGCCGATGGAAGTAGTGCAGATCGGCCGCACCGGCCGAGGAGAAATCGCCCAAGTCGGCGTAATAGACGCCCTTGCGGTAGTTCACCCGCTCGATGAGTTCGGGAATGATGAAGTTAAGGTCGGTGTAGCCCTGACCGTGGCCGTGGGTGGGCAGGTTCACGGGCACCCCGTTGATGCTGGTGGCGAAGTCCGTGCCGTGATCGAGATTGAAGCCGCGCAGGAAAAACTGGTTCGCTTTGCCCGCGCCGCTGTGCTGGGTGAGGATCAGGCCGGGAATCGTCTCCAATACCTCGCCGGGGCGGGAGAGGGGACGCATCTCCAACTGGTTTGCGCCCACGGTGCCCTGGGAGGCCGTTTCCGCAATGCCCACGAGGCTGTCCTGGCGCCCACGCACGACGATCTCGGGCAGACGCGCGGGCGGGTTGGTCGATGCGGACTGCGCGGGGGCGGTGTGACATAGGACACAGGCGAGTGTCAGGGGGGGCGGGTGCCAGCTCCGGGCACGCGATTGGCGGTGGTGTGCTCTCACGCCCCGCGCAAGGCGGGACAGGTTACGGAAGGTCGCGTTCGCTTTCATGACAAAATCGGATCAAATGGCTTCTCAGGGTGTTCGGGTTTCAAGTGGGTTGAAGACTTCCCGGCGGGGAAGTGTGGGAGGCGGCGGACCCGCGATTGGGCCGGACGAAGCCCGGCGGCAGGCGGGGAAAGGACGTGCGCGACACCATTCAGGCGTCACTCCGTTGTGTGCTGCGACCAACCCACGAAGGCCAGGGAAGGCGGGGAGCCGACGCCTCCGCCACGGAGGAGGCGGCTAGCTCCCGGCGCCGGGAGGAGCGCGGCTGGCGTATTGTCCCTCCCAAGCCGGCAAGACGAGGCGGCCATCGCAGGTCGTTGGCGGCCGAGCCTCGAGCAGAAGCGGCACAGCCAGGGTTGCCGAGGTGCAGGCGCGATCAATCAGCCCGCCGGCGACCAGTTGAAACACGCTGTCATGATGGTGGTCCGGATTGTTCCCCGGTTCGCCGAGAGGCGCGTCGGATGCCTTTTGAAACAAGCGGGCGAGCCACTCCCGGAGCAGGTCGAGATCGATGTGGGGCAGCTCAAACGGTGCGTGGTTGTGCGTGAACGGAACTGTCGCCGCGCCGGCCTTGGGAAGTGTCGAATGGGGATGGCTGTGCGAGTGAGCATTGCCCGAGGGGGGCGTTTGGAAGACGGCGCGGGTGTGATGAGAGTGCCAGCCCACGGTGCCCCGGTGGACGTGCGGCGCCCCTTGCCCACCGTGTTCGACCCAGTGGTGCAGAATCGGGCTGATCCCGACAACGCCCGCGGTTGCAAGGGTCAGGATCAGCCAGGTTGCGATGAGAGACTGGAACCGGCTCATGCTGACAGCGGCCGCGAGTGTATGTCCACGCCGGGAGCACGGGCGACTAATTTCATCCGCCCGTCGGCGGCATCCACCATACCGAAGGCGCGACACGCCGGGGCGTCCTCGAATGACATCACCACGATCACACTGTGCATTACGTCTCCTCTTCGTGGTTCGGATGCACTCCGGGCCGGAGTGGAGCGATGCGGCATCGGTCGCGGGTGATCGATGAAAACGGGTTTCCATGTCCGCCCCGCGGCCGGGGCCGATTGGCCGAGGGGGGCGCGTGGCACTTCGAGTGGTTCGAACGCAACTGCGAGGCAGGGCGCGATCAAGGTTGTTGCGGTGTCACCAGGCGATAGTGCCGCCAGGCAGACGTGGTGGTGTCGCGAAGGACAATGCTTCGGTTGGTTGGGCTGGCGGGGAAATTGGTCAGAGTTGCCCAGGGCGAAGCTGTCGAGGTATCCCGGAACTGAACGGAGTAAGTCCGGTTCGAGGTGGCGGTGAATTCGAGCCGCACCATGGCGTCTTCGCCCAGGATGCGTTCCACTCGGAGCTGGCTGGCGGCGTCCGTGGGATCGGTGCCGGATTCGTACTCGCCCAGGTTGCTGACGCCATCGCCGTCGCCATCGAGCGCCGCGTCCGCGGGATTGGCGGGATCAAGGCCGTGAGCAGATTCATAATCATCTGGGATACGATCGCCGTCGGTGTCCGGCAGGACGGTGATCGTGGCTGTGGCGCTGAGGGTGCCGGGCGGGCCGAAGGAATTGGAGACGACGACCGCGTAATTGGCGGTCGTCTGCAGGTTGGTGAGCCGGACAAACGAGATGTAATTGGAAGTGGTTGTCTCGAGGAAGTATTGGCCATCTCGGCGCCAGCGGTAGGTCAGGGGTAGCGCCGCTATATTGGACACCGCGGCACTGAGCACCACCGAGCCGCCCGCTGGCACGCTCTGGCTAACCGGGTGTTGGACGAACCCCGGCTTGACCCGCACGATGAGTTCGGCCGGAGGGGATTCGACGACACCGAAGGCGTTGCTGACAACGACGGTGTAGAGCCCCCCATGAGACAACTCAACCACCGGTCGGGTGAAGGTGGAGCCGTTTTCGCCGCGAAGGTCCACGCCATTCCAGCGCCACTGGTAATGGAAGGGGGGCACGCCGCCGACGACCACAGCAAACGTGGCCTGCCTGCCGAGCAGGACAGCGACGTTAGTGGGGCTTGCGAGGAAGACGGGCGCGATCAGTACGGTCAGCTCTGCCGCGTCGCTTTCCACTGCGCCAAAGGCGTTGCTGGCCACGAGGGTGTAGGTGCCACGGTGTTCCCACTGCACGTTCGAGAGCGTGAGGGTGGAATTCGTGGCGCCCGGCAGGGCCGCCCCATTCCACCGCCACTGGTAAGACAAGGGGAGCTGGCCGCTCACGACGGCACTGAGCGTCACATTGGTGTCGGGCAGGCTGGCCTGGGAGCGGGGATGGACGTGAAAGAATGGCTGGGTGTCCGAGCCTCCGTGGATCGCGGGTGAAAAGACAGAGGTGTTGCCTTCGGGGTCGGTGGCAGTGGAGGCGATCCAACGATGTTCGGGGAACGCCACGGGGGCGATAAACTCGAACTCCGAGTTACCGCTGGCGTCCGTCTGGACCTCAAGCGAGCCGAGAAACACTTCTCCCTCGCCAAAACCCGACGGATGGGGCGCACGGTTGCCGAACAACTCGACGGTGTAGCTCCGGTCGGGACGGCTGTTGAGACGGCCCCGGACGACGAGGTTCGATCCAAACCGGGCGGCAGTGAGCACGGGGAAGTTTTGCAGCTCGTTGGCGCCTTCGTCCAGATCCCCCACGTCGTTGGTGAGGCCGAGATTTGACGTCCAAGCCGTGCTCAGGTTGGAGAAGATGGAGTTCTGCGAAATGGTGACGCCCTTGAAGCCGAGGCTGAAAAAGGTAGATGGGAAGTTCGTTGTGACAAACATGATCCCGCCAACGCCTATCGCAACGTTCTGATAGGCGATGACGTTGCCCTTGATCAGCGTGGCGTTGGTATAAAACCTTTGCGCGTTGATCGAGTTAGGTCTTCTGTGTTCGACGCCGCGCGAGCCGGTCCCGGTGGGGGTGCGACCATCAGCCGCTACTCCAATGTAGTTGCCAAGGACGAAAGTGTTTGTGGCTCCCGCGTGAATGCTGATGGCCGATATCCAGGTGGTTGCGATCACATTGCCCGACCCGGGGTCAAGCCCTCCGATGACTGTGTTGGTGGCGGAGCGGATCGTCAGCATCGATGAGCTCGCGATGCCGTTTGCCATGGGCTTCAAGCCCGTGGCGTCCACGCCGAGGTAGTTTCCGATCACATACGTGTCCCGCGCCGGGGGCGCGTCCTCTTCCGTGATGCGGATGGGATTGCGCCGGTTGCCGGAAATGACATTGCGGTCCGCCGGGTCGCGTCCCCCGATGACGTTGCAGCAGAAGGAACCCACATAGACTCCGAAGATGTTGGTTGTGCCGTGAGTCCCGGTCGGATCGGTTCCAATGTGATTCCCGACAATCCGGTTGCTGGAGGACTGGACGTCAATGGCGCGGTCGAACTGGCCCAAAGCGAGGCCCCGGACGGTTGAATTACCCCCGCGGAGAACCAGGCCGTGAAAGGCGTTGCTCACGCCTCGGAGCTCGATCAACAAGCGGGCGTCCGACCCGATGGGCGACTGTTGGCCCGGGACCCGGGTTGTGTATAGCCGTCGATTACAACCGGCTCCAAGAAGTCCGGCAAGGGCGTCGTCGCGCGAATGGTGTGGACGCCGTCCCCCGGGATGTTGAACACGATCCGATCGGGTCCGGCGTTCGAGTTGGCGTCGTGGATGGCTTGGCGCAGAGAGCCGGTACCATCGTTGGCGGTGGTGGTGACGACGAACTCGGCGGCCCGGCCTTCCGGCGCCAGCATCAAGCTGGCCGTCAGGATCAGAACTCGCGATGCGAACATGACACGCTCCTTTGACTGTAGAACTCTTGACGCGAGGATCCTAGCCGAACAGTCTTTTGCCCGCAAGAACCGACTGGTTTCGCGGTTTTCATTTTGAGTTTTTGCGCTACAGTGAGTTCGTGCTCAAACTGACCCGACAACAGCAGTTCATCCTGAGCGTCGTCTTGCTCCTGTTCCTTACGGGCCTGGCGGTGAAGGCCTGGCGGGCAGGGCACGCGACGGAGCCAGCGCCCCGAAGCGAACTTCGATAGATGTCTTATGCACGCGGTTAACTTCGAAGAAACCCTCGAAAAGATTGTGCAACACGACGCCCGGTATCATCGGGATGCTTACTTCTTCGTGCGCGAGGCCCTGGATCACACGCAGAAGGCCATAGCCAAAGGTGGCAAGCAAGACCCGAGGCACGTCAGCGGCCAGGAACTGCTGGCGGGCATCCGGACCTTTGCCCTCGAGCAATTCGGTCCGATGGCGATGATGGTGCTCAACGCCTGGGGCGTGCAGACGTGCGAGGATTTCGGAGAAATCGTCTTCAACATGGTCGAGCACGGCCTCTTGGCGAAGACGAAGAAGGACAGCCGCGAGGATTTCAAAGGCGGTTACGACTTCTACGAGGCCTTTCGCCGGCCGTTTCTTC
>DATLZF010000812.1:0-3529 GCA_035574135.1 Candidatus Methylomirabilota bacterium | reverse complement strand
GATCGGACTGGACCGCTGGAAGCCCGGCCTGGCCTACGACGGGCAGGAGGAGGTCTTTGTCGAGCAATTGCGCCTGGCCGCCGAGCGCAATCGGCCGGTCAGCATTCACTGCTTACGGGCCTGGGGGCGTCTGGAGGAATTGTTGCGAGCCGGCCCCCGGCCGGAGCGGGGTTTCCTGCTGCACTCCTACGGCGGGCCGGTGGAGATGGTGAAGCCGCTGACCCGGCTGGGTGCCTACTTCTCCTTTCCCGGCTATTACCTGCACGAGCGCAAGGCCCACCAGCGCGAAACCTTCCGGCATGTTCCGCCCGAGCGTCTGCTGATCGAGACCGATGCCCCTGATCAGTTGCTGCCCGAACCGCCGCCCGCCCCATCCGGCGAGCCGGAGACGCCACGGTTTGTCATCGACCCGGCAACGGGCCGCCAGTGGAATCATCCCGCAAGCCTGCGGGCGGTTTGCGAGGGGTTGGCCACCTTCCTGGGGCAGCCGGTGGAGACCCTGGCCGCCCGGATCGAGGAGAACTTTTTGCGGTTGTTCGGGGCGGGCGGGCGGAGTCCGTGAGCGCGGAACGGAACGCGATTTGCCGGGAGGAGCACAAAAGAGGGAGTAAAGAACGGGGTTTGCAAGCCAGCCGCCTTTGGCTATTTTCCCCGGCAATCAGTGGGGCCTCCACCGGCGTACCCCGAACGGGGTGAGAAGCAGGATCTCGTTGCGCCGAGGGAAAACGACCCTTGAACCGAACCATGCAATCAACCGGCCGTCCCTTCTTTCCGCAGGATCAGTCTTCGGGGCCCCGCAACCAACGTCGATGGCCTCGGCCTGCCGCATGGCGGCCGGCTTTGTGGGGTGGAGTGATGGCGTGCCTGGTGGCGGGAATGGACGTGGGACGTAGTGACGTGCTGCGTGAGGCTGCCCCGACCGTGCGGATGCCCGCAGTGGTGCCGGTATCCGGTTACGGGCTGGTGGACGCCTTGCCCGGGCTCACCTTCAGCAATCCGGTGGTGATCGCTTCGCCCCCGGGTGAGACGAATCGATTGTTTGTGGCCGAGCGGGGCGGCAAACTGATTGTGATCACCAATCTGGCGGCGCCCACCAAGACCGTGTTCCTGGACCTGTCGAGTTCAGTCCAAGCGGCCTATGTCGAGGCCGGGCTGCTGGGGCTGGCCTTTCACCCGGGCTACGCCACCAACCGCCAGTTTTTCGTGTACCGGACGCAATTCACCACGAGTCCCGGCGGCACCAACGTGTTCCACAACGTGCTGTCCCGATTCGAGACCTCCCCCCTGGACCCCAACGTGGGCATGCCAGCATCGGAAGTCCCCCTCATCCGCCAAGTGGACGTGGCGGAGGTGCATAATGCTGGCGACATCCAGTTCGGTCCGGACGGCTACCTCTACCTTTCGACCGGCACTGACGGCCCTCCGCCAGCGGAGGCAACGACTCCGCCCCATTCGATCGACGGTAGTTTTTTCGGCAGCATCTTGAGAATCGACGTAGATAAGCGCCCCGGAAGCCTGCCGCCGAACCCCCATCCCGCCGCCACCGACAACTATGCCATCCCGCCGGACAATCCCTTCGTCAACGTGACCAACTACCAGGGCCGGCCGGTTGATCCGACGCGCGTGCGCACCGAGATCTATGCCCTGGGCTTTCGCAATCCTTACCGGCTCAGCTTCGATCCGTTGACCGGCCTTCTTTACTGCGGCGACGTGGGTGAAGACCAATACGAGGAGGTGAACGTGGTGACCGCTGGCGGGCATTACGGCTGGCCTTATGTGGAGGGGCCCACGCGGAAACCTTCTTACGACGAAGCACCCCCGGCGTTTGCCGAGCTGCCGCCGCTGGTCTTCTACGGTCACGGGTCGGGCACCAATCAAGGTACAGCGATCATCGGGGGCTTGGTCTATCGCGCGGGCGGAATCCCCGAACTGCAGGGGGCCTATCTGTTTGCCGACTACTGGCGCGGCCATCTCTGGATGCTGCGCCACGAAGGCACCAACGTGACGACGCCAATGACGTTGTTGACCTCGGAGACGGGGATCTCCTGCTTCGGCCGCGATCCGCGGGACGGCGAGGTGCTGGTGGCGAACCACGGTCGGGGGGTGTTGAAGCGGCTGGTGCACGTGCCGCCGGCTGAATCGGCCTGGTTTCCCCCGACGTTGGCCGACACCGGCGTGTTTGCCGACACGACCACCCTGCGGCCGAACCCCGGCGTTTATCCCTACGAGCTGAACGTCCCCTTCTGGTCCGATCACGCCATCAAGTCGCGCTGGTTCACCCTCCCGGATCCCTCGCAAAGGATCGGCTTCCGCGCCTCGGAGAACTGGCTTTTCCCCACCGGCATGGTGTGGATCAAACACTTCGAGATGGAACTGATGCCGGGCGTGCCAGCTTCGCGGCGGCGGCTGGAGACGCGCTTGTTGGTCCGCAATCTGGATGGCGTTTATGGCGTGACCTATCGGTGGGACGAGACGCAGACCAACGCCGTGCTGGTGGATGCCCGCGGCATGGACGAGGTGCTGGTGATTCGTGACCCGGACGGGGGGGAACGAAACCAGGTCTGGCATTACCCGTCTCGCAACGAATGCATCACCTGCCACACCCCCGCCGGCGGCTACGCGCTGGGTTTTGGCACCGCCCAACTGCATCGCGAAATTGAGGGGCCCTCCGGCACGGAATCCCAACTGAGTGCTCTGGCTCGCGCGGGTTTCTTCGCCGAAGCCTTGCCGCCCTTGGACACTCTGCGGCGCTTGGTGGGGCCCCAAGACCTCGCCGAGCCGCTCCAGGACCGGGTGCGCTCGTACCTGGCGGCCAATTGCAGTCAATGCCACACGCCGGGCGGCTTTGGCTTTGCTCATCTTACTTGGGATGCGCGCCTGACCCCGACGCTGCGGGACACGCGCCTTTTGGAGGCCGATCGCATCGTGCCGGGGCGCGTGCAGGATTCCGTGCTGCTCCGCCGCATCTCCACGCAGAGCGCCATTCGCATGCCCCCCATTGGCTCGACGATTCCAGACACCAATGGCATCGCGCTCATCGCCCGCTGGATCGACAGCCTGCCGCAAGCGCCCTGGAGCAATCAGGATCTGGGCGCCCCACCACGCGAAGGCAGCGCCGCTGTCGAGGCCGCTGCGATCACGGTGGCCGGCGCCGGCACCGGCCTGGCGGCCGCGCCAGGGGATGCGGATCAATGCCACTTCCTCTACCGCCCGCTGCCCGAGCGCGCGCAATGGATTGTCCGCCTGGCCGGCCGGCACCGTTTTACGCCCGGCGCAGCGGCCGGGATCCTGTTCCGAGCCAGCCTCGCCCTCGATGCCCCGTTGGCAGCCCTGTGGGTCGGCGGCGACGGACAGTTGGCCTTTCAAAGCCGCACCACGGCCGGGCAGCCCGTTGTCACCACCACCGGCGGGGCCGCGCCGGATGTTGCCTGGCTCCGGCTGGATCGCGAAGACGGACGCATCACCGGCTACGCCTCGGCCTCCGGCTCGAACTGGACATTGATCAGCACAGCGGAATGGCAGGGGACCG
>DATLZF010000811.1:0-4093 GCA_035574135.1 Candidatus Methylomirabilota bacterium | reverse complement strand
CCGCCACTTCCGGCGGCTGCATCTGATCCACGGCGACAGCAACGTGCTGCCGGCCTCGCTCTATCTCAAGACGGGCACGACGCGGCTCGTGTTGGACCTCCTCGAAGCCGATGAGATGCCGGCCATCGCGCTGGCGGATGCCGTGACCACTCTCCGCTCGCTTTCACGTTGTCTGCGGCCTCCCTGGCGCGTGACGATGTCCGACGGCCGGCCGGCGGACGCGCTCGAGCTGCTCGGCGCCTATCACGAGCGGGCGGCGAAGCTGTTTCGAGGTCGGGACGCGGAGACGGACGACGTGCTGGATGGCTGGTGGCACGCGCTGGAGGCGCTGGACAGGAACCCGGCCTCGCTCGTCGGAACCGTCGATTGGGTGACCAAGGAGCATCTGCTGTCCGAATTCTGCCGGAGTGAGGGCATCGGCTGGGATCATCCCTGGCTGGAGTCCCAAGACCTCGAGTACCATCACATCGACCCGACCCGCAGCTTGGGCCTGCCGTTCGCCGATGGCCACGGCATCTGCAGCCGGGAGGCGATCCGGACCGCCCGCTTCGACCCACCGAAGAACTCCCGCGCCCACGCGCGCAGCCGGATGATGCGCGAGATCAAGGACAAGGACCTGCCGTATGCCCTCGACTGGGAAGCGGTCGAGGTGGTGAACCAGAAACGCACCCGGATGCTGAACCCGTTTCAGCCCTGAGCCTCGCGCTCGCGGTCAGCGGTTCGGTTTGGAGGCGGCGTTGGGCGACGAGTTACCCCAAGCCAGCGCAGCGGCCATCCCGAAGGCTGCGATCCACAGATCCGAGAAAAGATTGATCCATCGCAGATGTCGTGCGGTGATCCGTTCCCGCGCCCAGCCGACGGCTGCGGGCGAAATCAACCATCAGACCGCGGATCCCGGGAAAACGCCGGCGACGAACCATCCTGCTGCCAGGATCGAGGTCTCGCCATAGCCGCGAAGATCGCGCCGAAGGACGGGATCGCCGTTGGATTCGTCAGGGTCCGAGCGAAGGGGGAGAGAAAACCTCCCGTCGAGGTTGTGGCCGAGGTCTGTGGCAGGTGGATACCGGTTGGTGAGCGGGCGGTGGTGATGCCGAGGTAGATGAGGACGATCCCGCCCACGAGACGCAGCCAGGCCAGTTGGCGGGCAAGGGAACTGGCGATCCCCGCAATCCAAAGTCTGCCGCCGTGGCCGCGCCCAATCCGCACGTGAAGCCGGTGCGCCGGCCGGCGGCGAGCATGCGAAGGATGCCGAGAAGGCCGATGGGCCGGACTGGGGCCGCCATGGAGAACCCCGTCAGCGCTCCTCGCCAGAACTATTCGGCAACCGTCATCGTTCCCTCCGGCGGACGATGGCCCGCCCGCGCGGCCGGCCGGGCGGACGGAGCCTTCTCGCGTCCCGATCTGGATGCTGAGTCTTCAAGCATCGAATGCCGCCAGGTGCGGCCCTCCGCGCCCTGCCCGCGTTCAGCGCCGTTGGGCAGATCACGTCGTCACCCGGGCTTCCGGAAGGGCGTTGGTGGGGCCGGGCGCGGTGGCCCGGCGCCACAGACGCAAGTCGTCCAGAAGCGAGTAGGCGACGGGTGTCACCACCAGGGTCAACAGCAGGCACAGGGTCTGCCCGCCGATCACCACGATGGCCACGGCGCGGCGCTCCGAAGCGCCGGGACCGGTGCCCAGGGCCAGGGGCAACATGCCGACGACCAGGGTCAGGGTTGTCATCAGGATGGGTCGCAGGCGGTCGCGGTTTGCCTGGAGGATGGCCGCCAGTCGGTCCAGTCCCTGGGCGCGGAGGTTGATGGTGTGGTCGATCTGGAGGATGGAGTTCTTTTTGACGACGCCGAACAGCACCAGCATGCCCAGCGCGGAGTAGAGGTTGATGGTCTGATCCGCCGCCCAAAGGGAGAACAGGGCGAAGGGGACGGACAATGGCAGCGAGAGCAGGATGGTGAAGGGATGAACGAGACTCTCGAACTGGGAGGCGAGAATGATGTACATCAGCACGACGGAGAGGGCAAAAGCCCACAGGAACTCGGTGAACGTGCTTTCCAGCTCCCGCACCTGGCCGGAAACCCGGCTCGAGTATTGTGGCGGCAGATTCATGGCCGCTACCTCGGCGCGGATGGCGGCCACGCGGTCCGCCTGCGCGTAACCGGGCGCCACCGCGGCCCGCAGGCGCACCTGCCGTTGCCGGTCCATGCGATCAATGCGCGAGGCATCGCGCGCCGGCTCGATCCGCACCACATTGTCAAGCCGGACGAGCCCGGCGCCGCGGCGCGGCACGTAAAGGCGTGAAATGGCGGAGAGATCGGTGCGGTCACTCTCCTGCAGCCGCAGTTGCACGTCGTAATCCTCGTTCACCGATGGATCGCGAAAGCGCGAAACCCGGTCGTCCCCTCCCACCATCACCCGCAGGGCCGCCGCGATATCTTCCGTGTCCACGCCCAGGGCCGCCGCCCGGTCGCGGTCGATGTGAACGCGCAACTCGGGCTTGTCCAGGCGCAGCGTCGTGTCGGCGTCCTGCAGTCCCAGTTCGGTCGCCTTCCGCCGGAGATGGTCGGCATAGCGCGCCAGGCTTTCCAGGTCCGGGCCGAGCAGGGCGAAATCGATGTCGAAATTCGGTCCGCCCAGGCTGAACGTCTGCGGGTTGCGAACCGAGAAGCGGAGGTCGGAAAACTGACGCAGGCGCTGGCGGATTTCGGCGATCACATCCCGCTGGGAGTAGTTGTCCTCCCAGGCGCGCCAGGGTGGCCATTGCAGCAGGCGGCGCCAGGTGAAGACGCGCTCCTTGTGCGGCGCCAGCCGCACGTAGAAGCGGGCGCTGTTGAGCCCTCCGAAGCCGCCGCTGCCAATCGAGGCGAGCACGACGCGGATCCCGCGCACCTGCCGCAGCTCCTCCTCGATGCGGCGCGTCACTGCGTCCATGGCCTCAAGGCTGGCGCCCTCGGGAGCCGTCACGCTCACGTCGAACTCGCCCTCATCCGCATTCGAGGGCACGAACTCCTGCTTCACCATCTTGTAGAGCGGAACCGAGGAGGCCGTCACCAACACGGCAAACGCCGTGACGAATCCGCGATGCTGCATGGCCCACGCCAGCAGGGTGCCATAGGCGTGTTCGATCCGCGCGTAAAAGCCGCGCCGCGAGGCCGGCGCGGCGTCCGGCGCTTGTCCTTGGGAGCGCCAGCGCTGGGGGCGCAACAAGCGGGCGCTCATCATGGGCGTGAGCGTGAACGAGACCAGCAGGCTGACCAGGACCGCCGCTGCCGCCGTGATGCCGAACTGATAGAGGAAGCGCCCGGACACGCTCGACATGAAGGAAACCGGGACGAAGATCACCACCAGGCTCAGGGTGGTGGCCATGACGGCCAGCCCGATCTCCGCCGTGGCTGCGCGCGCCGCCTCGAAGGGCGGCATCGCCTTCTCCTCCACGAACCGGTAGATGTTCTCCAGCACGACGATGGCGTCATCGACCACCACGCCCACCATCAGCACCAGGGCCAGCATGGTGACGCTGTTGAGGGTGAAGCCCAGGGCCTTCATCACGCCGAAGGTGGCGATGACCGAGGTGGGGATGGCCACGGCGGCGATGATGACGGCCTGCCAGTTGCGCATGAAGGCCAGCACCACCAGGCACGCCAGCACGCTGCCCAACAGCAGGTGCCGGTTGATCTCGGCCAGCGCCTCGTGGATGTAGCGCGACTGGTCCCGGATCACTTCCAGCCTCACGTCCGCGGGCAATTGCTCCTGCACACGCGCCAGCTTCTCCTTGACGCCTTCGATCACCGCCACGGTGTTGGCGCCCGACTGGCGCATGACCTCCAGGGAAACGGTTTCCACCCCGTTGAGGCGCGCCAGCGATCGCTGTTCCTTGGTGCCATCCTCGGCCCGGCCCAGATCCCGGATGCGGATGGGCCGGCCGTCGCGGGTGGCCACCACCAGGTCGTTGAAGGCGCGGGCGTCGGTCAGGCGGCCCATGGTGCGGAGGCTTCGTTCCTGGAGGGGCGTCGTGACGTTGCCGCCTGGAATGTTGGCGTTTTGGCGTTCGAGCGCCTCGCGGACGGCGGTGATCGGAATCTGGTAGGCCGCCAGTCGATCG
>DATLZF010000810.1:0-7294 GCA_035574135.1 Candidatus Methylomirabilota bacterium | reverse complement strand
AGAACTTTAACGCCTTCGTCAATTACGTGAACACACAGCCCGTCACGCAGCAGGCGATCTATCAACAAGTCACCCAGCGGCTCGACGTCGTGAACTTCGTCGATTACTGCCTGCTCAACGCCTATGTGGCCATGGGCGACTGGCCGGCCAACAACTGGCGCGCCGGCCGCGAGCGGAGCACCAACGGCATCTGGCGGTTCATCGTCTGGGACGCCGAATGGGCCATGGGCATCTACAGCCTCTCCGTCAATCGTGACTCCTTCGCCTTCAGCGGCACCGGCACCGAGGACGCCGGCCTCAACAGCACAGTCAACTCCGAGATCGCCCGTATCTACCAGCGGCTGCGCCCGAATCCCGAATTCCGCCTCCTCTGGGCCGACCGCATCCACAAGCACTTCTTCAACAATGGCGCGCTGACCGGCGCGAACATCACCAACCGCTTCAACGAACTGCGGGACCAGTTGCGGGGCTTCATCCCGGCCATGGACACGGAGATCCTGCAATGGGCGCGCGACCGCCATAACATCGTCATGGCGCAGTTCAACACCTACGGCCTCTACGGCTACTCGAACGCCCTCTACGGCGTTTTCGCCTCTTCCAACGCGCCGGTCTTCAACCGCCACGGCGGCCGCGTCGCGCCCGGCTTCAGCCTCACCATGACCAATCCCCTCGGGGGAACGATCTACTACACGCTCAACGGCGACGATCCCCGCGTGCCCTTCACCGGCGCCGTGTCCAACAGCGCCACGGCCTATGCCGCCCCGGTGACGTTGACCGGCAGCGTCACCGTGAAGGCGCGATCGTTGCTCAACGGCACGAACTGGAGCGCGCTGGCCGAGGCCCGGTTCGAGGTCGGCAGCCTCGGCGTGCCGCTGCGCATCACCGAGATCATGTACAATCCGCCCGGCGGCAGCCTCTTTGAGTTCATTGAGGTCCAGAATGTCGGCGCAGCGCCCGTGACCCTTGGCGGCATGACGTTGAGCGACGACGTTTCCTATGTCTTCCCCGTCGGCGCGTCGCTGGCGCCGGGCGCCCGGCTGGTGCTGGCCAATGGCACCGATCCCGCGCAGTTCGCCACGCGCTACGGCGCCGGCGTCGCCTTCGGCTACTTCAACGGCAACCTGGACAACGCCGGCGGGCGCATCGTGCTCAGCGACGCCGAGGGGCGCGTGATCCAAACCGTGGATTACGACGATGAAAATGGCTGGCCCCGCGCGGCCGACGGGGGGGGCCGTTCCCTTGAAATCGTCAACCCAAACGGCAACCCCGATGACCCGGCCAACTGGCGCGCCAGCGCCACTTTGAACGGCAGCCCAGGAGCGCCGAACCCGCCCCCGCCCGCGCCCGCCGCGGTCCTGAACGAGGTGCTGGCCGACAACGCCGCCGCCGTGAATCACGGCGGCACGTTTCCGGACTGGGTCGAGTTGCACAACCCCGGAGCCGCGGCCGTGGACCTGACGGGCTGGAGTCTTTCCGACGACGGCAACGCGCGGAAGTTCGTCTTCCCCGAGGCCACCACCATCGCCGCTGGCGGCTACCTCATCGTCTGGTGCGATGCCGTCACCAACACCACGCCCGGTCTGCACGCCGGCTTCTCCCTCGAACGGGCCGGCGAGAGCCTGTTCCTCTACGACGCGCAGACGAATCTGGTGGACGCGATCACGTTTGGCTTGCAGATCCCGGATTACTCGGTGGGCCGCCTGAGCGAAAGTTGGAATCTGAACACGCCCACCCCCGGGGCGCCGAACAGCGCCGCCGCCCTGGCACCGGCTTCCTCGCTGTCCCTCAACGAGTGGCTGGCCAATCCGTCCCCCGGCCAGCCGGACTGGGTCGAGTTGTTCAACCGTTCGCTGACGCTTCCGGCCTCGTTGCAGGGCATCTACCTGGGCACGACCGGCACCGTGGAGCGTCTGCAGGCCCTGTCCTTCATCGCGCCCGGCGGCCATGTTCAGTTGTTCGCGGATGAAGGCGTGGGCCCGGATCACCTCGGCTTCCGGCTTCCGGCCGCCGGTGGCGGCATTGTGCTCTACGACGAAACGGCGACCGAACTGGAGCGGGTGACCTACGGCGCGCAACTCTCCGGCGTCTCTCAGGGCCGCCTGCCGGACGGTACGGCGACCATCGTCGGCTTCCCCGGCAGCGTGAGCCCGGCGGCCATGAATTACATCTCGACCTACACGGGCCCTGTTTTGAACGAAGTGCTGGCCCGCAACGGCTCGGTGCCGGTGGACGGAGTCGTGGTGGACTTTATCGAACTTCACAACGCGGGCGCGGCTCCCTTTGATCTTGGCGGCATGAGCCTCAGCATCAACGAAGCGAAACCGGGCAACTGGAGGTTCGCCCCGGGGACCGTGGTGCCGGCTGGAGGCTACCTTGTCGTGCCCTGCGACGGCTCTCGCGCGGTCGGAACCAACGCCGCCGCATTGAACCTCGGCGAGCCGCTCGATGGCGAAAGCGGCGGCGTCTATCTCTTCAACGCCGCAGGTCAACTCGTGAACTCGGTCGAGTACGGCTTCCAGATCGAGGACCGCTCCATCGGCCTGAGCGGCGGACAATGGCGGTTGCTCGCGGCGGCCACGCCGGGTGCCGCCAACGCGGCGACCGAGACGCTCGGCACAAACTCGGCCCTGCGGGTGAACGAATGGATGGCCGCGCCGGCCGCGGGAGCGGACTGGTTCGAACTCTACAACAGCACCAACCGACCGGTCGATCTGAGCACGATCTCGCTCACCGACCACCCGTCGCTGGCCGAGCGGGGCGAGTTCCGCGTCGCGCCCCTCAGCTTCATCGCAGGGGGCGGTTTCGTGAAGTGGGTGGCGGACGGCAACGCCGGCCAGGGCCGTAACCACGTCAACTTCGCCCTCGATGGCGCGGGTGACTCGGTCCTGGTCTATGGCGTTTCGGGCACGAACTTCACCCTCATTGACGGCGTGGGGTTCGGTCCCCAGGCGCTCGGTGTTTCGGTGGGGCGGTTGCCCGACGGGGCCGGCGACTTCTCGTCCTTCCCCGGTTCACCCACTCCGGCGGCGAGCAATTACCGGCTGATCGACAGCGTGGCGATCAGCGAGGTGCTGACCCATACCGATTCCCCGCTGGAGGATTCCATCGAGTTGCGCAATCTCACGGCCTCGCCCGTCTCGGTTGGCGGCTGGTATTTGAGCAACAGCAGGGACAACCCTCGCAAATTCCGCATCCCCGATGGCACCACCATTCCGGCGGGCGGCCACATCGTGATTCTGGAACGAGACTTCAACGACGGCAGCACGAATGGCTTTGGACTCAACTCCGCGCACGGCGACGAAGTGTGGCTGTCCGCCACCGACATGCTCGGCAACCTCACGGGCGACCGCACGGCGGCCCGCTTCGGCGCCGCCTTCAACGGCGTGTCCTTCAACCGCGTCCAGACCAGCGTGGGCGTGGACTACGCCCTGGCCAGCGAGCGCACCCTCGGGTCGGCCAACGCGGCCCCGCGCGTGGGCCCGGTGGTGATCAATGAAATCCATTATCACCCGGCCGGCTTGACGGCAGGCGACGAGGAGTATGTGGAGTTGCACAACACGGGTGCCGCGTCGGTGCCTCTGTTTGATCCGGGGCATCCGGAAAATCGCTGGAAGATCGACGGCGGCATCCGGTTTGATTTTCCGGGCGGCCTCACCATGGCGGCCGGAGGCTATCTGCTGGTGGTGCGCTTCGACCCGGCGGTCGAGACGGCGCGGCTGGCGGCGTTTCGCGCGCGCCACGGCCTCGATGAAAGCGTGCCGGTGCTCGGACCGTTCCTCGGACGGTTGAGCGACGAGGAGGATGGGGTGGAACTGTACCAGCCGGATGCGCCCCAAGGGCCGGGCGCACCGGACGCCGGCTTCGTGCCCTACGTGCTGGTGGACCACGTGCATTACACCGATGCGCCCCCCTGGCCGGCTGGCGCGGTGGATGGCGGCGGGCTGTCGCTCCAGCGACGGGGCGCCGGCCTCTACGGCAACGAACCGCTGCATTGGTTGGCCTCCGCGCCGACGCCGGCGGCCGCCAACGGCGGCGGCATGCCTGCCCCGCCCACGATCACCACATCGCCGCACGACCAGACCGTTTCCAGCGATGCCACGGCAACGTTCACCGTGCAGGCCGGCGGCGCCGGGCCGTTGAGCTATCAGTGGCGGTTCAACGGCATGCCCTTGCCCGACGCCACGAACGCCGTGCTGGTCATTGCCTACGCCCAGCTCGAACACACCGGCTCCTACGACGTGATCGTGAACAATCCGGGCGGAGCGGCTCTGAGCACCGCCGCCTCGCTGACGGTGAATGCCCCCGCGGTCATCTTGTTGCCGCCCGCCAGCCCCGTCATCCCGGGCGGCGGCAGCGCCAACCTGACCGTCCAAGCGACAGGCACGGCGCCGCTGCGCTATGAATGGTGGCGCAACGGGGTGTTCATTCCCTCGGTCACGGGACCCACTTTCCCGATCAGCAATGCCCGCTTCGTCGATGGCGGCGAATACGTGGTGAGGGTTTCCAATGCTTTCGGTTCCATGAGCACCAACGCGTCTCTGACCGTCCTCATCGACCCGACCATCGTGGTCCAGCCGGTCGCCCAGTTCGGCCCGCGCGGTTCGAGCGTCGTGCTGAGCGTGATGGTGACCAACGAGGCTACCTGGCCGATCAGCTACCGGTGGCGGCGCAACGGCGCCAGCGTGGCCACGAACTTCCTCTACTCGCATGTCTCGTTCTTCACCGTGACCAACATCCAGGGCAGCAACCTGTGGACGGTCGTGGTCACGAATCGTTCCCGGCCGGCGGGCTACCTCAGCAGCGGTGCCCCGGTGGTGGCCCTCGACGACAGCGACGGTGACGGCATCCCGGACCGCGACGAGACGGCGCTGGGCCTCAATCCCAACGACCCGTCAGACGGCGCCGCGGACACGGACGGCGACGGGCTGACCAACGCCGAGGAACACCTCGCCGGCACCAGCCACACCGATCCGGAGAGCTACCTCAAAGTGGACCGCATCACCCAGGAAGGTTCGGCCGTGCTGTCCTTCACCGCGGTGGCGGGTCGCACCTACAGCGTGCTCTCCAAGGATTCTCTCGCGGACACGGAATGGACCCCTTTGGCGGACATCCCCGCCCGCACGACGACCCGCGCGGAGACGGTGACCGACACCCGTCCACCGGCCACACGCTTCTACCGTCTGGTTACACCCGGACGCAATTAGTGCCCTGCGCACCCGGGCCGGAGCGGTGTGAAGTCATTCTGGAAAAGCCGAAGGGCCGGGTTGCCCCGGCCCTTGATGAGAACACACACACCAACCAAATTTACTTCGTCCGCGATGCGGCGCCGCAGCTTCGCGCCCTCCAGTCACACACAGTTCTGACTGGATACTGCGATTTGCATCGTCAGCACGAAAGGAGCATAGCCTGACGGCGACGGATCACGAGTCGCCAGAACTGGGGACGGGCCCGCCGGCTGTGTCCGGAGTCCGACCGGGCGCGCGCCGCGGTTGCGCGTGAGTCGCCTGTCGCGACAGGCTGACGACGCTGCGACCGATCTCCGGCACCGTCGCGGCCCACTCGCATTGGGAAATGCCCCGGTCGCCCGTGGCCCGGGGGGGTCATCCGCGCAGGAATTTGGCCACGGCCTCGGTGCGCGTGCGCACCTGGAGCTTTTCGTAGATGCGCCGGATGTAGGTGTGGACGGTCTCGTAGCTGATGCCCAGTTTCTCGGCAATTTCCTTGTAGATCAGCCCCTGGCTGAGGCAATCGAGCACCTCGCGCTCGCGGGGCGAGAGGTCCTCGGCCGGATTGGGAGCGGCCGCCGGCTTCTGGAAGGACTGGACGACCTTGCGGGCGATGTGCGCCGTCATGGGCGAACCGCCCTCCTTGACCTGCCGGATGGCGGCCAGCAGTTCCGCGCTGGGCGTGCGCTTGAGCAGGTAGCCCGCAGCCCCGGCGGCCAGGGCATTGAAGATGTTCTCCGTGTCTTCGTACACCGTCAGCATCATCACCTGGGTGTCGGGCAGCATCTGGCGGACGCGCCGGGCACACTCGACGCCGCTGATCCCGGGCAGGTTGATGTCCATGAGCACGACATCCGGCTTTTCCCGCGGCAGGGCTTCGAGCGCCGCCTCGGCGCTGCCGTGCTGGCCGACGCATTTGAAACCCTCGGCGCGATCCAACACTCGCCCGAGCGTGCCACGCAACTGGTCATTGTCCTCGACGATGGAGACTGTGATCGGCATGGCGGTCAACGGTGGTTCGTCGGGGCGGTGAGGGCGATGCGCAGTCCCCCTTCTGCCGCCGTGTCAAGATCGAACGAGCCGCCGACATCTTCCATGCGGCGGCGCATGTTGCGCAATCCATTTCTGGACGCCATGCGCTCGCGATCCATGCCGGCCAGGCCACGACCATCATCGGCGATTTCGAACGTGAAACGGTCGGGCTCGATCCGCAGCCGTACCCAGGCCGAGGTGGCGCGGGCGTGGCGAACGACGTTGGTAATGGCCTCCTTGGCCGCCAGGAAAACATTGTGCCGCACCTCGGGCGAGATGGACGCAGCCGGCAAGGCAGCCGGCATCTCGATGCGGCATCGAAGCCCCGCCACGGTCAGATAATCCTGGGCGTATTTGCAGATGTAATTGGCGAGCCCCTCCAGGGTGTCGTTGGCGGGGTTGACCGTCCACACGATTTCGTCGAGCGAACGGGTCGTGTCGCGGGCGGTCTGACAGATTTGCCGTGCGTGTTGTTCGACCTCCTGCGGCAGATGCTTGTCGGCCTCGACCATTTCGCCCAGCAAGGCAAGCTGGGTCATGCTCGCCCCGAGCTGATCATGGATGTCACGGGCGATGCGGGCGCGTTCCTTTTCCAGGGCTTCCTGCTGACGGAGAACGGCCAGTTGGCGCTGGAGCTTTTGCACGGAGAAATAGCGGACCGTGGCCACGATGGCGCCGAGGAGGACGAGCGCGCTTCCCGTGACAAACCACCACGTGCGCCAAAACGGCGGCAGCACCACCACGGCCAGGGTGTCGCCGGCCGTGCTCCACACGCCATCCTCGTTGGCCGCCTTGACATGGAACCGATATTCCCCGGCGGGCAGCTTGAGGTAACGCGCCACCCGCACATCGCCCGCCTCGGTCCAATCCGCTTCGTGTCCTTCCAGCCGATGCTTGAAGCGCGCCCGCTCCGGCGCAGTCAGGTTGAGGCTGGTGTAGTGGATTTCGAGCCGCTCCCCGCTGGCCGGAACGACCACACGGGCGGGCAGCGGAGCGCGAAGCGTCGCGGCGTGCTGAGGCTCGCCGTCGATCAGCAC
>DATLZF010000809.1:0-2667 GCA_035574135.1 Candidatus Methylomirabilota bacterium | reverse complement strand
TGGTCCTGTTCGTCGTCCTCTGGCTGTATTCCGCCAAACCGCGGCCTACCGGCGCGGTTTCGGGGCTGTTCCTGCTGGGCTACGGATTCTTGCGCTTCGTCGCGGAGTTCGCCCGGGAGCCGGACGAGTTCCTCGGGCTGCTCGCTTTCCAGCTTTCCATGGGCCAGTGGCTCTCGCTTCCCATGATCGTCGCCGGCGCTGCCCTGTTGTACTGGGCGTTGAAGCGCGGCCGGGGGGCCGGGTGAACTTCCCTTCAGGAAAGTTGACCCAGGTCAATGGGTTTGCTGCGATGCAGCATCTATATTGTGCCTGACCGTTGGTCTTCGGCGAGAGGACGGCGGCGCCGGCAGACTGGCCAACACCTTCGAATAACTTTCAGGCAAGGAGTGTTCCGATGAAAATTGCGGTGATCGGTGCGGGCGCCATCGGCGGCTACGTGGGGGTGAAGCTGGCCCTGGCCGGCGAGGACGTCACGTTCATCGTGCGCGGCGCCAACCTGGAAGCGATCCGCGCCAATGGAATGAAACTCATCATGGAGGACGGCACCGAGCACGTGGCGCGCAACGTCCGGGCGACCAACGACTACGCGCAAGCGGGGCCGCAGGACATGGTCATCCTGGCCATGAAGGCGCACCAGTTGGAGGCCGTGGCCCACGACGTACCCAAGCTGTTCGGACCGGACACGCTCGTGGTGACCATGCAGAACGGAATCCCCTACTGGTATTTCCACAAGCACGGCGGCGAATTGGCCGGCTCGTGCGTGACCAGCGTGGATCCCACCGGGCTGATCTCCCGCCAGATCCCGGCGGAGCGGGTCATCGGCTGCGTGGTCTACCCGGCCTCAGAGTTGATCGCCCCGGGCGTGGTCAGGCACATCGAGGGCGACCGCTTCCCGGTGGGCGAGCTGGACGGCACCACCAGCGAGCGGGTCCAAAGGGTTTCGGAATGCTTCACCCGGGCGGGCTTCAAGGCCCCGGTGCTGGACAACATCCGCGCCGAGATCTGGCTCAAACTGTGGGGCAACCTCACGTTCAACCCGATCAGCGCGCTCACGCACTCGACCCTGGTGGACATCTGCCAGTATCCCCTGTCACGCGAACTGGCGGCCGACATGATGCGAGAAGCCCAGGCGGTTGCCAACAAGCTGGGAATCCAGTTCCGCGTCTCGCTGGAGAAGCGCATCGAGGGCGCCGAGAAGGTCGGCAAGCACAAGACCTCGATGCTGCAGGACGTGGAACACGGCCGCGCTCCGGAAGTCGACGCGCTGGTGGGCTCCGTGGTCGAACTGGCGCGCTTCACGAACACCCCCACGCCCCACATCGACACGGTGTACGCGCTGGTGAAGCTGCTCGCCAAGACCATGGCCGAGGACAACGCCTGCGTTCGGGCACAGCCCGTGGCGTAGCCCGGCGCCGGGCTGCGATTGTTCGCCCGGCCAATTGCGGTTAAAATAGCCATTCCAAGTGGGGACGTAGCTCAGCTGGGAGAGCGCGGCGTTCGCAATGCCGAGGTCGGGAGTTCGATCCTCCTCGTCTCCACCAGAACAAAAAAGCCCGGACATGCTCCGGGCTTTTTCACACCTGCATGCGGCGCCAGTTCCGGCGCGGCTTCCGGGGTTCGAGCGAAAGGTAGCAACCGCTGGAACGCCCTGCGCCCGGTCGTTTTTCCCTTTCTGTGCCAGCAGGTGACGGACTACCTGACAGTCTTTTGGTTGCAAAGTACGGGAGCATCATGACAAATTTGGGCACGCTCTGGATCTTCCTCGCGGGCTATGCGGTGCTGCTGCTCGGTTCCGCCAGTTTCTTGAGCGGTACGAATTTCGAGACCGTCTATGCCGAGGGCGGGGTGATCGAAAGCGTTAGCATAGCGGCATGGGTGACCCTTGGCGCCCTTGTGGCGCTGGGGCGCCATCGGTTGAGCAAGAGCACGAGCGCGGCGGCATTGGTGCTGTGCCTGGCGGCTGCGGCACGCGAGGCGGACTGGCACAAGTCCTTCACAACGGCCAGCATCCTCAAGCTGAGTTACTACGCGGATGCCGCGAACCCTCTTGCTGAAAGGGTGCTCGTCGGGGCCGCCGTCGTCGCTGTCGCGTGCGCCGGCGCGATATTGCTGAGCAGGGGGATACGCCTGCTGCGCTCGGGCGGACTCCGGGACCCGTCGGCACGCGTCCTGTTGGCCGCACTGGGCCTGCTCGTCGCCACCAAGGTGTTGGATCGCGCCCCGGCCATCATCGAAGAAACTTGGCCCACGCAACTGTCGGTCGCCGCCCGACGACATACCCAGGCGCTTGAAGAGGGTTTGGAGGCCGCGATCCCGATGGTGTTCATGTATCTCGTGGTGCCGAGGCGGCGCAGGACGGTTTCCGAACCGCGGCCGGCTCCACAGGGTTGCAGCCCGCGTAGGGCGGAAAACGAAGGCACAGCCCGACTTTTTGAGGGAAGGGCCAAAACGCCTCCCGCCGAATGAGCTGTTTGCGCATCCGGTTCAACCCCGTGTTTAGCCGGCGTCACGCCGAGCGCTCCCCAGGCGGCTGCCTGCCGTTGCCACTGCCGCTTCAGGGATGCGCTCATCGATTGTGGAAGGCGAGCGGCTTCCCGTTCCGCAGCCGGGAGGCCCGGAATCTTTTCGTGGAGTGGACTCTCCGGTCTGCGTCCGACGTTGCTGCCG
>DATLZF010000808.1:0-4239 GCA_035574135.1 Candidatus Methylomirabilota bacterium | reverse complement strand
CCATAGCTTGGAATAGACGCATCCGACGCCGATTTGCTTGAAGGGAATTCCAGTTTATCCCGGGGACCGGCAAGGGCGGACGCGTCCACCGGGCCCCGATGGCCCGCCGCCGTAAAGAACACAAACGCCGATTTCCCGTTCGGCCGCCGCGCCGCGCCCGCCGGGGCCACCCGCCGAACCGGCACCCGGCCCTTGAGGGAGCGGCTCTGGTGGCGCGCCGGGTCATTGCCGAAGCCGTTGCGCAACCAGGGGCGGCCATCTACGCTCCGTCCATGCGCCTGCCCCTCCCGTCATCGCGACTGGTGGCCGGGTTTGCCGGAATCCTCCTCGCGCCCGGCGTGGGGAATGGTCTCGCCGCGGAGCCGCCAATTCACATGCTCGTGCCCGGTTTCTCCGTGCAAGAACTGCCCGTGCGCCTCTCGAATGTGAACAACCTCCGTTTCGCGCCCGACGGCCGGCTCACGGCGCTGGGTTACGACGGCCGCATCCACCTGCTGCGCGACACCGACGGCGACGGTCTGGAGGATCGGGCCGACCCGTTCTGGACCGCCCCGACCCTCAGCGTGCCCGTGGGCATGGCGTGGAGCACCCGCGGCCTGCTCGTTTCCTCCAAGGGCAAGGTGTCGCTCCTGCGCGACACCGACGGCGACGGCGCCGCGGACGAGGAGGAGATCATCGCCCAGGGCTGGCCGCCGACCGATGTGGGCTCCGGCGGCGTGGACGCCACAGCGGTCACGCTGGATGCCGAGGGCAACGTCTATTTCGGTCTGCTCGTCGCCGATTACTCCAACGCCTACCGCCTCCGGCAACGAAAGAACCTCACCCCGGAGGACAAGGCCTGGCTCGTCGCCCGGGGACGCGCCGTCGAAGGCGATCCCGAGGAAACGGTTTCGCTCTACGACCCCGCCTCCCCGCGAGGCACGATCCAGAAGTGGAACGCCACCACCCGCAGCTTGGAGACGGTGGCCACCGGCATTCGGGTGCCCTACACGCTGGCCTTCAACTCGGCGGGGGACCTCTTCCTGACCGATCAGGAAGGCGAGACATGGCTGCCGGGCGGCAATCCGCTCGATGAGTTGAACCACATCGTGCCGGGACGCAACTACGGCTTTCCGCCACGTCACCCACGCTGGCTGCCGGATCTGGTCAGCGAGCCACCGGTGGTCGGCTTCGGCCCCCAGCATCAGTCGGCCTGCGGCTTGGTGTTCAACGAACCGCACGGCGCCTTGAACCTCCCGGCAAACCATGCGAGTGCCGACCCCCGCGCCCGCCCCGTGTCGCCCGGACAGGGCCTGTTCGGGCCGAAGGCGTGGACGGGCGACGCCATCGTGGCCGGAGAATCACGCGCCCGGCTCTGGCGCGTGCGGCTGGTGAAGACGCCGTCCGGCTACGTGGGAGCGGAGTTCACTTTCGCGCGAGTCGGGCTGCTCACCACCGACGTGGCGATCTCGCCGCGCGGGGACCTTTACGTCAGTTGCCACAGCGGGCCGCCCGATTGGGGGACGGGGCCGCAGGGCGAAGGGCGGCTGTTCCGCATCTCGTACGTCGATCCCGCCGCGCCGCAGCCCCTGCTCGCCTGGAGGCACAGCTCCACCGAACTCCGCGTCGCCTTCGACCGGCCGCTGGATCCGGCCGTCGCCGCGCACGCCCGGGCGCATCGGATCGAACTCGGGGCGGCGGTGTCGGCCGGCGACCGCTTCGAAACGCTCAAGCCACCGTACGACGTGGTAAAACGCCAGGACACCCTGCCGCGTCACCGGCTCGGCATCAGTGCGGCACGCCTGCTCGACGCTGGATCGGTGGTCGCCCTCGCGACGGAATCCCCCCTGGCCGAGGACCTCGCGGGCGCGGTCACGCTCGTGGAAGTCCGGGCCGCGGGCTCCACCGGACCGGGGGCGACCGTCGATGTCGATTTCGGCCCCGCTGGCTCCAGTGCCTTCCGTTGGGAAGCAGGAAGGCTGGCAGTGAGCGATGTTCGCCGACCGCGCTGGCCCCCTTTGCCCGCGGCGTCGCCGTCCGCCCCGCCGGACCCCGGTGACTGGCAGCGCGGCCGCGCGCTCTTTTTCGGCGAGACGCTTCGTTGCAGCCAATGCCATCGCGTGCGTGGCGAGGGCGGCCGGGCCGGCCCGGACCTCAGCAACCTCGTGGCGCGGGATCGGGTCACAGTGTTGCGCGACATCCGCGAGCCGGGCGCCAGCCTGCATCCGGATTACATCGGTTACATGGTCACCACGGCAGACGGGAACGAACTCACGGGTTTCATCCTGGCGCAGAACCCGGACTCGATTCGGCTGCTGGGACTGGATGGCCGCGAGACGGCCGTGCCGCGCGGCACGGTGAAGGCTCTTCGGCCCAGCGCCGTTTCGCTGATGCCGGGGGGTCTGCTCGATTCGCTCGAACCGGAGCAGGTGGACGATTTGCTCGCCTTTCTCACCCGCCCGCCGCCCGCAGCGTCGGCCGCCGCCCCGCCGCCCAAGCCCGCCCAACCCAGCCCACCTCGGCGCAGACGGGCCGAGGTGGAGGCCACTCTCGCCGCCAGCGGTCCTGCGCCCGCGGCCGCCGTGCTGCGCCCGCGCACGATCGTGCTCGTGGCCTCGAGGCAGGACCACGGCCCGGGGGAACATGACTATCCCTGGTGGCAAACCAACTGGGCGGCGCTGCTCGGCCAGGCACCCCGGCTCACGGTCTTGTCGGCCTGGCAGTGGCCGGCGCCCGAGCACTTCGAGCGCGCCGAGGCCCTGATGTTGTACTGCTGGAACCACGACTGGAACGCGGCGCGCTACGCGGAACTGGACCGGTTTCTCGACCGCGGCGGCGGCCTGGTGATTCTGCACTCGGCCTGCATTGCCGACCGCGAACCGGAACCGTTGGCCGAGCGCCTGGGTTTCTCCGCCCAGCCCGGCCGCACGGGCTACCGCCACGGTGCGCTCGAACTGCGCTTGACCACCCGCCATCATCCCATCACCCGCGGACTGCCGGCGGCGCTACCGTTCGTGGATGAAACTTACTGGCCCCTGATTGTGGCCGGACGGCAGGTTGAAGTGCTGGCCACGGCCGAGGAGGAAGGCCAGCCGCGACCGATGTTGTGGACCTCGGTCCGGGGCCGCGGCCGCGTGTTCGGTTCGATTCTCGGCCACTACTCCCGGACCTACGACGACCCGTTTTTTCGCCTTCTGATCTTGCGCGGGCTGGCCTGGAGCCTGCGCGAATCGGAAAGCCGGTTCGAGCACCTGGCGACACAAGGGGCATCGCTGGCGGACTGAAACGCGCGCAGCGGGGGGAGGAATTGGAGCGAGCGAAGGGATTCGAACCCTCGACATTCACCTTGGCAAGGTGACGCTCTACCAGACTGAGCTACGCTCGCTTCCCAAAGACGGGGCAACGTTAGGAGCCCACGCGGCTTTTGCAAGCAAAGTTTCTCCGCAAGTTTGAAATGGGGCTGAGTCCGGCGCGGCGCGCTCCAATCTCCCCTGCTGACAAGTCGAACCGCCTTGGATAGCGTCGGGCCATGAAATCCGCCTTCCTCCTCCCCATGGTCACCGTGCTCACGGCCTGTCCGGCCTTCCTGCCCGCAGCCGCCGGGGCGGAGGGCGGGGCGGCCATCCCGGCGGGCTACCACCTGCTCTACGAACAGAAGTTCGACCGCGCAGAAGCGCTGGCAGACTTCGCCATGACCGACCCGGGCGCCTGGCATTGGGCCGAAACCAACGGCAACGGCGCCCTCGCCCTCTCCCGCCAGAGCCGGTACCAGCCGGTTGTCCGCTCGCCGGTCAACATCGCCCTCATCGCCGACCGGGTGTTCGGCGACTTCATCCTTGAGGCCGATTTGATTCAGACCGGCAAGGAATACGGCCACCGCGACATGTGCATCTTCTACGGCTTCCAGAACCCGACGAACTTCTATTACACCCACCTCGCCACGGCGGCGGACAAGAACGCCCACAACGTTTTCCTGGTGAAGAATGCCCCGCGCACCAACATCGCCCACCAGACGACCCAGGGCGTCAACTGGGGGCTCGGCGTCTGGCACAAGGTCCGCATCGAGCGCAAAGCGAGCGAGGGGACGATCAAGGTCTTTTTCGACGATCTCACCCGCCCGATCATGTTGGCAGAGGACCGAAGCTTTGCTTGGGGGCAGATCGGCTTCGGCTCCTTTGACGACACCGGCATGGTGGACAACATCCGCATCTGGGGCCCGTCGGTCGAGCGGAGGAAGACGGCTGGCTTTCCCGCGCCGTG
>DATLZF010000807.1:0-2706 GCA_035574135.1 Candidatus Methylomirabilota bacterium | reverse complement strand
TTACGCGGACATTCCCGGGCTGGCCCGCACCAGCGCGCCCATGCTGGCCGCGTTTTTCCGCGAAGGCCTGACCGAGGTGGACGCACCGGACTACTCGCACGCCATTCGCTGGCGCAACGGGCGGCGGCTGCGTTGTTTCTTTGCCGCCGAAACGCTGCGGGCCGTGGCGGCCGAGGGGGGCGACGCCAGGCGACCGGCGTTGCCGGCGGCGTTTGCTGCCTGGGGGCCTCTGGAGCGCGCCCAGTTTCTCGAGATTGATCTCTTCCTGTCGCACTACCTGCTCTCCTCGCAGGGTGATCGCGTGGCCATGGCGCATTCGGTCGAGGGCCGGTTTCCATTCCTCGACCATCGCGTGGTTGAGTTTTGCACCCGGCTGCCGGCGCGGTTCAAGTTGCGCGCCCTGACGGAGAAGTACCTGTTGCGGCAACTGGGTCGGGAGTTGCTACCCGAGGCCATCTGGACCCGCCCCAAGCGGCCGTATCGGGCGCCGATTCACCGCAGCTTTTTCCACGCGAAGACGCCCGACTACGTCCGCCAACTGCTCTCTCCCGCAGCCCTTGCGGCCAGCGGCTGGTTCCGGCCCGAGGCGGTGGCGCGACTGGTGCAGAAGATCGAGGCCGGCCGTGGTGTCAGTGAAGCCGATGACATGGCGCTGGCCGGCATCCTCTCGACCCAGTTGGTGCACCAGCAGTTCATTTCCGGTTTCCGCCGGCCGCTGCCGCTTTCAGCGGCGGATCGTGTCAAGGTCTGTCGTCCCAACGCTGTTCTGAGCCCGCCATGAAATTCAGCAAAGATCTCATCCGGATTGATCCCGCCGCCGAAACCGAGCGTGTGGTGCGCGCCCTGCGCGAGACGGTCAGCCAGCGCCTGCGCCGGCGCGGCGCCGTGGTGGGCATCAGCGGCGGCGTGGATTCGGCCGTGGTGCTGGCGCTGTGTGTCCGCGCCTTCTCGCCCCGGCACGTGGTGGCGCTGATGATGCCCGACAAGGATTCCAGTCCCGAGAGCGAGCGGCTGGCGCGCGAACTGGCGGCGCAGTTTGGCGTTGAGCCGATCCTGGAGAACGTGACGGCCGCGCTCGAAGGCTTCGGCTGTTACCGCCGGAGAGACGAGGCCATCGCGCGAGTCTTCCCGGAGTATGACGCTGCGCAGGGCTACAAGGCCAAGATCGTGCTGCCCCCCAATCTGCTGGAGGAGGGCACGCTCAACGTTTTCTCGGTGACCATCGTCCGGCCCGATGGCTCCGAGGCCACGCGGCCCCTGCCGTTGCCGGAGTACCTGCAGATCGTGGCGGCGTCGAATTTCAAGCAGCGCACCCGCATGGCGCTGCTCTACTACCACGCCGAGTTGCGGAACTACGCCGTCATCGGCACGGCCAACAAGAACGAGCACGACCAGGGCTTCTTCGTCAAACACGGCGACAGTGGCGTGGACGTGAAGGCGCTCGGACACCTTTACAAGACGCAGGTGTATCAGCTTGCCGAATATCTGGGCGTGCCGGCCGCCATTCGCCAGCGGCCGCCGACCAGCGACACCTACAGCGCCCCCTGCACCCAGGAGGAATTCTTCTTTCGCCTGCCGTTCGAGACGATGGACCTGCTCTGGTTTGCCCAGGAACACGATTTCCCGCCCGCCGAGGTGGCGGCCGTGATGGGTCTGAACGAAGCCCAGGTGAAGCGGGCATACGCCGACTTCGCCCGGAAGAAGCGCACCACGGATTACCTGCGGCTGGAGCCGTTGGGCATCTGAGGGCCCGCCCGGCACGCTTACCGGGTGGGCGGCGTGCCGGGGAGCGGCGCCACACGTTATCCCAATGGGCGCCAAGCGGAGCCATGCCCGGCGCCGCGCCGTTCATCACCAGGCCATCACCGGCATTGACAGGGACGATGAGGAGAACACATTGGCAGACAGAAAGGTCGAGTTGTATGAGGCTGTCTCTCAGATGGTGTTTGATGGCAGGTGTGGCGGCTCTGAGCGCGGTGGGGGCCGAGACCAACGACACCCGAACGGTGCTCGGTTCCACCCGCATTTCCGCGGAGCAATTGGACCGCTCCATTCGTTTCCAGCACCAGGTGGTGAGCCGTTTGTTCGGCGTGCGGGTCCAATACGGCGGCGCCATTCCCATGGCACGTCAGGCGGGCGTGCCCTGGCAGATCATCAACCCCTTCAGCCCGGTGGACATGGGCGATGGCACGGGCAACCTCAGCGTCCATCCCGTCACCGGCCGGGCCGAGGGTCTGGTGCTGTTTGCGGTGAAGTTCTGACCCCTGCGCGTCAGCCCGAACGACCCCAGCGCCAGTGTAACCGGCGCACCGTTGCCGGGGTGACCTTGAATTTCTCCCCGATGCGCAGTCCCTCGACCCACCAGATCTCTCCCGCGGGCGTGGCGGCCACGATCAACTCGTGGCGCCGCTGGCGCGGGATCTTGGCGTTGACGAAGAGGTCCTGCAGTTTGACCGGCCGGGCCATGCCGATGGGCTGAAAGCGATCCCCCGGACGCCAGTGCCGGAGCTCAACCACGGGCCCCACGCAGTCCGCATCGAAGACCTCAACGCCCTTCTGGAACGTCGGGCGGCGCGGCTCGCGTGTGCGGCCGAGATGCCACTGGATCGCGACGCCACCGAAACGAGTTCGGCGTCGAGCCCGCGCGAGGTGCAGCACCCGCCGCGTTGGTTCCTCGACGGGGCCTGAATCGCCAGGCACCTCGCG
>DATLZF010000806.1:0-6278 GCA_035574135.1 Candidatus Methylomirabilota bacterium | reverse complement strand
AGGAGGCCTACCTCAAGTTGCTCTCGCAGGTCGGGCCGGTGGACGTGGTCGTGCGCATCGCTCGGGAGCATCACGGCCGGATTCCGATGGCCGTCGCCTCGGGCGGCATCAAGCCAATCATCGACAAGGTGCTGGCCCATCTTGGCATTCGCGCCTGGTTCCAGGCCGTGGTCACCAGCGAGGACGTCCAGCGGCAGAAGCCGGCGCCCGACATCTTTCTCGAAGCGGCCCGGCGCCTCGGTGTTGCCCCCGAGTTGTGCGTGGGCTACGAGGATACGGACCTGGGCATGCAGGCCATTCGCGCGGCAGGCATGAAGGCGGTGGACGTGCGGGAGCTGCGCCGGGCGGCAGTGCTTTGATTCCCGGCTTGGCGATGTTCCAACCCTTTTTCAAATTCCGCTCATGTCTTCTCTCCCCACCGTCCTCCTGAAACCCGGCGAAGCTGATCGTGTCGTGGCCGGGCACCCCTGGATCTATGCCGGCTCGGTCCTCCGGCTCACCCGGCCCGCGGCGGATGGTGACGTGGTGCAGGTGAAGGACCACCGCCAGCGCCTGCTGGGCGTCGGCTTCTACAATTCGAAATCCAAGATCAACGTCCGTTTGCTCAGTCCGGAGCGGGTGGAAATCGATCGGGGGTTCTTTCTTGAACGAATGCGCGCCGCCCTGGCCGTCCGGCGGAAGCACCTGCCCCACGCCACCTCCTTCCGTCTGGTTAACGCCGAGAGCGACTTCCTCAGCGGCCTGATCGTGGACAAGTACGAGGACGTGCTGGTGATGCAAACCTCCGCACTGGGCATGGACCAGCGCAAGCCCCTCATCCTCGCCGCGCTGGAGGAACTGCTCCATCCCCGCGCCATTCTCGAGCGCAACGACGTCGCCTCGCGCCGTTTCGAGGGACTCGGGGAGGCCCAGGGCGTGCTCGCCGGCCAGTGCGACGGGGAAGTGACCGTCAAGCTCAACGGTCTTGCCTTTGCGACCAACCTCCTGGCGGGCCAGAAAACCGGCCTTTACCTCGACCAGCAGACGAACTACCAGCGTGTGGCGGAGCTGATCGGCCTGACGCCGGGCGCGCAGGTGCTCGATTGCTTCAGCTTTCTCGGCGGCTTCGCCCTGCACGCTGCCCGGGCGGGCGCCGGGCACGTGCATGCCCTCGACCAAAGCGAGGCGGCCACGGCGGCTGGGCGCCGTAACGCCCAGGCCAACGGCCTGGCGGACCGCTGCTCGTTCGAGACGGCCAACGTTTTCGACTGGCTCAAGACGCACACCACCACACGTCCCAACGAGCGTGTGGTGCCGCGCTTCGACGCCATCATCCTCGACCCGCCTTCCTTCACGCGGAACCGGGCCGCGGTGCCGGACGCCCTGCGGGGCTACAAGGAGATTCATCTCCGCGCGTTGAAGCTGCTGCGGCCGGGCGGCACGCTGGCCACCTTCTGCTGTTCGCACCACGTGGACGCCGTCATGTTCCAGGACGCGATCCTCGCCGCCGCCTACGACGCTCGCAAGGTCCTCCGCCGCGTGGCCACCTACTCGCAGGCGGCGGATCACCCCATCGTCCCCAGCATTCCCGAGACGGAGTATCTGAAGGGCTACGCTTTCGAGTTGGTGCGGTGAAGCGGCGGGGCGGGGCGGTTCGGCCCCCGCATGGGAAGCACGGGCCGACGGCCGCGGAGTGGCGGGGCCGCGCGCGTCGGTTTTACATCTGTTCCAGCGTCTGGATGCCGAGGGCTTCGAGCCCCTGGCGGAGAACGCGGGCGGTTAGATCGCAGAGCGCCAGCCGGGAGGTGCGTTCGGCGCCCTCGGCCTTGAGCACCGGACACGTTTCAAAAAAACGCGCGAAATGGCCGGCGAGCTCGTAGAGGTAATTGCAGAGATAGTTCGGCCGGTATTCCTCCGCCACCGCCTCGAGGACGAGGCCGAAGTGGAGCAGATGCTTGCCGAGGGTGAACTCCTCGGGCCGGGACAGGGTGAACGGGCCGGCGGGGCCGGCCGCCAGGGCGGGGGGCTCGAGTTTGCGGAAGATGCTCCGGATCCGGGCGTAGGCGTAGAGGATGTAAGGCGCCGTGTTGCCGTTCAGGGCGAGCATCTTGTCCCAACTGAACACGTAATCGCTCTGCCGGTTCGGCAGGAGGTCGGCGTATTTCACCGCGCCGATACCAACCACCCGGGCCACCTCGCGCCGCGCCGCCTCCGGCAGGTCCGGATTCTTCTCGGTCACGATGCGAAAGGCCCGTTCCTCGGCTTCGTCCAGCAGGGCGGACAACTTGATGTTCTCCCCGGAGCGCGTCTTGAATGGCCGCCCATCCTCGCCGAGCACCATGCCGAACCACACGTGGGCCAGCCGCACCTGCCGCTCCGGCTGCCAGCGGCGGAAGATGGCGAAGAGCTGCTGGAAGTGCGCCTGTTGCCGGCCGTCGGTGACGTACACGATCTCGTCCGGCTGCCACGTTTCGAGCCGATAGCTGAGGGTCGCCAGATCGGTCGTCATGTAGTTAAAGCCCCCGTCGCTCTTCTGGACGATGGCCGGGTGATCCTTGAGCTGCGGGATGTCGTCGAAAAACACCGCCAGTGCGCCCTCGCTTTCGCGGGCCAGGCCGCGGGCGCGTAATTCCTCCACCACCGGCTTGAGCCGCGCGTTGTAGAAGCTCTCGCCGAGGGTGTGATCGAACTTCACGCCCAGGCGGGCGTAAATCTCCTCGCAGTGGCGGAGGGACTCGCGGCAGAAGATTTCCCAGAGCCGCACGGCTTCGCGGTCGCCGGATTGCAGCGCCACCACGGCCGCCCGGGAAGCCTCGGCGAAGGCCGGGTCCTCGTCGAACCGGCGCTTGGCCTCCTTGTAAAAGGCCTCGAGGTCCTGAATGCGGAATTGCACTGAGTCGGTGCCGGCGTGGGGATGGCTGCTCCGGACGTGATGCAGCAACATGCCGAACTGCGTGCCCCAGTCGCCGACGTGGTTGTCGGTGATGACGCGGTGCCCGAGCAGCCGCAGCGTGCGCGTCAGGCAGTCGCCGAGAATGGTTGAGCGAATGTGCCCGACGTGCATGGGCTTGGCCACGTTGGGGGAGCTGAAATCGATCACGATCGTGCGCGGCCTCTCGGCCGGGCGGAAAAACAGCGGCCCACCCTGCGCCGCTCCCTCCAGCACGGAGAGCAGGGCGGCGGGCTTGAGCCGGAAGTTGATGAATCCGGCTCCGGCGATTTCCGGGGGCTCGCATACATCGCCCACCTGAAGTCGCGCGACCACGTCGGAAGCAAGCTGCCGGGGATTGAGCTTGCGCTCGCGCGCCAGGCTCATCAGCGCGGCGGTCTGGTAGTCGCCGAACTTGGGATCTGGACAGGGCCGGACGGTGAGGTGGTCGGTGTTGGCGTCGGGGAGCACGGCGGCCACAGCCAGCCGCACCCGTTGTTCAAGCACAAGGTGAAGCACGGTCGATCAAAATGGGTTTCCGCGAAGGCGGCCGCGGGGCCGCCACACAGGCGTCAGCGGGTTGGTCCTCGCAGGTTGCCTTCCCGTCCACCCGTTCACTTGCCGCCTTCGCGCTTGATGATGTCGTACATCGCCTGGGCGTCAGGAGCGTCTTGCAAAGCCTGCCGAAATTCCTTTTTGTGCAGAAGCTTGGCAATCCTGGCCAGGGTGTGCAGATGCTTCTGAAACTGGCCCTGTGGCACGAGGAAAAGCATGACGAGGTTGACCGGTTGATTGTCGAGGGCGTCGAAATTGATCCCGGTCTTCGACCGCCCGAGCGCGCCCACCACTTCGTATATGAGATCGGTGGAAGCGTGCGGAATGCCGATGCCGAAGCCGATGCCGGTGCTCATCGAGGTTTCCCGCTTCTTGACCACGGCCACAATGGCTTCCCTGTGCTCGGGCTTGATTTTGGATCCGTTCACCAGCAGGTCGATCAGCTCATCGATCGCCTCCCAGCGGGTGGCGGCACTCAGGCTGGGCGCAATCTGGGACGGGCTTAGAATGTCACCGAGATCCATACAGCGAATTGCTGACTGGCATTTCGCCTCAAGCGCACCCTCAATGCAAGAGCGAATGCGGAATCCCGGCTGTGCGAGTGCCCAAAAGGGCATTCCGCGTGGTGGGCGGACGCCGCCGACTCCGGTTCGGCACGGCCAACCCGCAGACGTCACCCACCGTCCATCGGCCAACCAGCTCCCGCGACCGTTCCGACCTGTTCCCGCGCGGCGGCCGGGCTCCTTGTCGGGGCCTCGCCTCCGCGAGGTTGAGCGGCGGAAGGGCCCCGCCGCAACCAACGCTGCCAGGGGCACGGCCATCGAAATGGCTCGCCGTTTTCCGGCCCGCCGCGCACAGTGCCGGCGTTGCCCCCTCCGGGAGGCGGCTGATGACGTGAAGAGTCCAAGCACTGATGAATTCACCCGACGAACTGCCGAGGTTGCGCATGGCGCCGCGTGAGACGGCCGGCGCGCTCGAACGCCGGCTCGAACGCGAGCGGGAACTGGAGCTGCGTCGGCGCGAACGCGAGCTCGAGGAAGTGCCCCTGGCGCCGTTGCGGATCGGTTCGGTGCCCTATCTCAACGCCGTCCCGCTGACACGCGGGATCGAGGACCAAATCGTCCTGGCCGCGCCGTCCGCTCTGGCGCAGATGCTGCGCGAGGGCAAGATCGACGCCGCCCTGGTCAGCATCACCGAGGTTCTCTTGCACGACGCTTACGAGGTTCTGGACGGTATCGCCGTGGCGTCTCTGGGCGAGGTTAAGAGCGTGTTCCTGGCCCATCGCCGGTCCTTGGAGGAGCTGGACACCATTCATTGCGACACCGCGTCGCTCACGAGCGTGAACCTGCTGCGCGTGCTGCTGGCCGAGCGCGGGTTGAAGCCGCAGTTTGTGCCCCTGGCCGACTACGCCAACGCGCCGTATCTGGACGGCGTGCTCTTGATCGGCGATCCGGCCATCCGCTTCGCCCGCGAACGCCCGGCGCACACGCTGTGGGATCTGGGCGAGGCGTGGTACGAGCTTACCCGGCTGCCGTTCGTTTACGCGGTGTGGGCTTTGCGCCGCGACGTGGACACCGCGGCCATTCGCCGGGTGCTGCGCGATGCCGCCAGCTTCGGGCGGGACACGCTGGATTACATCATTTCAAGCCGCACGGAGTTCGACCTGGAGTTTCGCAAGGATTACCTTGGCTGGCACATCCATTTTCACCTGGGACCCGACGAGAAGAAGGGCATCCAGAAGTTCATGGAACTGCTGCGCCGGCACGGGAACGAGCCCGTTTACGAACCTCGTTTCGTTTCGTAGGGCGCGCTGCCGCCTGATGGCCGACCAGGTGCCCAGGGTCATTGGCGCGGCACCCGACGGTCATTGGACTCGCGATCCGCGGATGGGCGCCCGTTCGCGCGCGGCAACCCCTCACGCCGAGGGGCCACCAGGGGCATTGGGACCATCGCGGGCTGGTGATGACCAGGTGCAAACCTCGCGCTTTCATCCCCTGTGCCACCAGCCGGCTGTTGCGGCACTCGTTGGAGCGCGAACGCGGCGGCCTTCCTGCGACCTCGGGGCGGGGCGGGGCCGGGCCCGACCGTGTCGCAACGGCCGGAGACTCCCCCGCGGGCGGCGAGTGCCCTCTGCTCGCGCGTCAACTCGCGAGTTGTTTTCCCCTGCCGCCCTGTGGTTGAATCAAGAATCATGAGCCCCTTCGCTTGGAGACGTTGGGTGGTGCCGGCCCTGGTTCTGGCCAGCCCTTGGGCGGGACTTGCCAAAATGACTCCGGAGCAACTGGCCCGCCTACCCGCTCCGGTGTCCCACCCCGTGAACTTTGCCCGCGACATCAAGCCCATCTTGGAGGCGTCGTGTGTCAAATGCCACGGCCGGGGCAAGGCCAAGGGCGGCTTCCGCCTCGATGATCGGTCGGCATTCCTCGCGCCGGCGGATTCCGGCCCCGCCGTGGTTGTGGGCCGCAGCGCCGAGAGCTATCTCATCGAACTGGTGGCCGGGGTCGATCCTGACAATGTAATGCCCCAAAAGGGGTCACGGCTGAAGCCGGAGCAAATCGCGCTCTTGCGGGCCTGGATCGATCAGGGCTTGCCATGGGACGAAGGGGTGACCTTCGCCCGCCAGCCCACCCGAAATCTGCGCCCGCGTTCGGTCGAATTGCCGCCCTCGAGGGAGGGGCTGGACCATCCCGTGGATCGCCTGCTCGAACCCTACTTCGTCGCGCGCCAGATTCGGCCGGGTGAGCCGGTGGACGACCGGACCTTTGCGCGGCGGGTGCACCTGGATGTGATTGGGCTGTTGCCCACACCGGAGGAG
>DATLZF010000805.1:0-5214 GCA_035574135.1 Candidatus Methylomirabilota bacterium | reverse complement strand
GCACCGGGAATTGTCGATGGCATTCGGAATGACGCCGACAGCCTCGGGAGCGTGATCGGTTCCGGCGGTGCGGAACGTCGTTCTCCCGAAAACCCGCCCGGGGGGCCGGGCGGTTTCGCGCCTCGAGCCGGAGTCGGCGCTCGCGCTGCACTCGAGGGCTGCCGCGGCCCGTGCGCCTGGACGGAGCAAGGGGCACCCTCGAAGCAGTGGCGACGACGAGATCATCTTCGCTTTATCGGGCGCGTCGGTTACGGTCCGCTCCGGGTCTATGGATTGGGCGCAATCACTGGCGAAGGTCTGGCAGTATCTCGTGCTGGGCCTGACGGTGGGGCTGTCGCTGCTCGGTTCCGGGCACGCGCTGCTCCACAAGCGCGATCCTCGCGCCGCGACTCTGTGGGTCGCGGTGATCTGGTCTCTGCCACTCGTCGGAGCCGCCCTTTATTTCATTCTGGGAGTCAACCGCATCAAGCGACAGGCGGTGCTGCTGCGCGGCGGCCTGGAGCATTTCCGCGCCCGGCAGACGGTCCGCGAATGCGCGCCCGAGCAACTCGCCACTACGTTGCCACCGGCCGCCCGCCATCTCACTTCGCTGGCCAGCACGGTGGGGCGGGTGGTGAGCCGGCCGTTGCTCCCGGGCAATCGCGCGGATCTGCTTGTTGACGGTGACGCCGCCTATCCCGCAATGCTGGAGGCCATTGCCAGCGCCCGGCGATCCATCGCGCTGGCGACCTACATCTTTGATCGCGACGAGGCAGGGCTGGCCTTCGCGCGAGCGCTGGGTGATGCAGTGCGCCGGGGCGTCGAGGTGCGCGTTCTCATTGATGCCACGGGCACGCGCTATTCCTGGCCGCCGGTGCTTGGGGAACTGCGGCGTCAAGGCGTGCCGTATGCGCGCTTCCGGCCGGCCTTTCCGCTGTGGCGGCTGCTTTCCATGAACCTGCGCAATCACCGGAAGATTCTGGTGGTGGATGGCCGCACGGGTTTCACCGGCGGTATGAACCTGCGCGTGGGTCACTGGCTGGCCAAGCAACCCCGACATCCCGTGCGCGACCTTCATTTTCGCCTCGAAGGACCGGTGGTGGCGCATTTGCAGGAGGCGTTTGCGGACGACTGGCTGTTCACCACGGGTGAGACCCTGCGGGGCGACGCCTGGTTTCCGCCCCTCGAGGAATGTGGCTCCATCATCGCTCGCGGCATCGCGGATGGCCCGGATGAGGATTTCGAGCAACTGCGCTGGACGATTCTGGCGGCGTTGTCGGCGGCCCGAAGCTCGGTGCGCATCGCCACTCCGTATTTCCTGCCGGACCCGACCCTCATTGCGTCGTTGAACCTGGCGGCGATGCGTGGCGTGTCGGTGCACATCCTTCTGCCCGCCCGCGGCAATCTGCCCTTCGTGCAATGGGCCTCGACGGCGCACTGGTGGCAGGTGCTCGAGCGGGGCTGCCGTCTCTGGCTCAGTCCGCCGCCCTTCGACCACTCGAAAATGCTCGTGGTGGACGAGGCCTGGTCCCTGGTGGGCTCGGCCAATTGGGACCCGCGCAGTCTGCGGCTCAATTTCGAGTTCAACGTCGAATGCTACGACACCGGGCTGGCGCGCACACTGAACGCGTGGTTTGACGAGCGGCTGCGCCAGAGTCGGGAAACGAGCCTGGCCGAGGTGGACGCCCGGGGACTGGCCGTGCGCCTGCGCGATGGGGCGGCGAGATTGTTGACGCCGTTCCTGTGAGCGGGCCGCCCCCCCGCGGATCGTGGCCAGCGGCTGAATTTCCCCACCAACCGATCACTTGCCCACGCTCATCCGCCCCGCCCGAGGCCGCCGTGGCGGAGCCTTGCCCCGGCCGAAGGCAGCGCCGGAGACAAGCGCAGTCCCTGAGAGTGGGCGGGGGAAGAAAGCGGCCGCCGTCGCACCTTGCGGCGGGCCAACCTTCCCCGCCATCCGATCCCTGCCGCCCCCGCGCACATCCCCTTCACCGGCTCGAACCGTCGAGCCCACTCCCATCTCCAGTGGTTGAGGGAGGCCTCGCGGCGCCCACAACTTCATTGCGCCGGTGGCTGGGCGGCGGATAAACTGCGTCAGCACATATTCGACCTGGCTTGAACCGACAATCCTGAGATGCCCGACGAAACCAATCCACCCGAGACACCCGCTGAAAGCGGGGCTTCCGCGCTGGGCGGAACCCCGCTCTACGCCGCCGGAGAAAAGATCACCCAAATCAATGTCGCCGACGAGATCAAGAACTCGTTTCTCGACTACTCGATGTCGGTGATCATCTCCCGCGCACTGCCCGATGTGCGGGACGGCCTCAAGCCCTCCCAGCGGCGCATCCTTTACGCCATGCAGGAGCTGTCGCTCTTTCCCGGGCGCAAGCACATGAAATGCGCCAAAATCTGTGGCGACACGTCAGGCAACTACCATCCCCACGGCGAGGCGGTCATCTACCCGACGCTCGTCCACATGGCCGAGCCCTGGTCCATGCGCGAGAGGCTGGTCGATGGCAAGGGCAACTTCGGATCCATCGAGGACGATCCCCCGGCGGCCATGCGTTACACCGAGGCGCGCCTGACGCACCTGGGGGCGGCCCTCATGACCGACATGGACAAGGACACCGTCGAGTTCGTGCCGAATTACGACGAGCGCCTGACCGAGCCCACCGTTCTGCCGGCCGCGTTCCCCAATCTCCTTGTCAACGGCGGCACCGGCATCGCCGTCGGCATGGCCACCAACATGCCGCCGCACAACCTGGGTGAGGTGATCGACGGCATCTGCGCCCAGATCGATAACCCGGCCATCACCATCCCGGAGTTGATGAAGCACATCAAGGGGCCGGATTTTCCCACGGGTGGCGTCATCTGCGGTCTCGAGGGGATCAAGAGTTACTTCGCCACCGGCCGCGGCAGCCTCAAGGTGCGCGGCAAGGTGGGCGTCGAGCAGATCAAGGGCGGCCGCGAGCAGTTGGTCATCACCGAGACCCCGTTCAACGTCAACCGCGCCGCCCTCGAGCAAAGCATCGCCGACCTCGTCAACGAAAAGGTCATCACCGAAATCTCCGCCATGCGCAACGAGTCGGACGAGCATTGCCGCCTCGTCCTGGAACTCAAGCGCGACGGCGTCCCCAAGGTCGTCATCAACAAGCTCTATCAGCATACGCAACTGGAGATCACCTTCAGCGTCAACGCGCTGGCCATTGACCGGGGCCGGCCCAAAACGCTCAACCTGAAGGAGCTGATTCAGTGCTACATCGAGCACCGCCGCGAGGTGGTCCTGCGCCGTACGCGCTTCGAGTTGCGCAAGGCCGAAGAGCGGGCCGAGGTGCTCGAGGGATACATCTGCGCGCTGTCGAACCTGGACGAGTTCATCCGGATCATTCGCAACTCCCGCACGCGCGACGAAGCGCGCATCAAGCTGCTCGCCTTCGAGTGGACTCGCGCCCAGGTCGAGCGTTGGGGTGTCCTCATACGCGCCGAATCGCGCCTGACCAGCGGTCGTTACTGCCTCACCGAGCGGCAGGTGGAGGAAATCCTCAACCTGCGCCTCTATCAGCTCACCGGCCTGGAAATCGACAAGATCAGGACCGAGTACGCCGAGTTGCTGGAGAAGATCAGGGACCTGCTCGACATCCTCGCGCGCGAGGAGCGCGTCATGGCGATCATCAAGCAGGAGCTGAACGAGATCAAACAGAAGCACGCCACTCCGCGTCTGACCGAGATCGTCCCCGACGAGGGCGAGATGGCCATCGAGGATCTCATTGCCAACGAGGGCGTCATCATCACCCTCACTCACGCCGGCCTCATCAAACGCACCAACATCTCCTCCTATCGCTCGCAGCGCCGCGGCGGCAAGGGCGTGATCGGCATGGCCACCCGCGAGGGATCGGGGGCGGACGAGGACAACGACTTCATCGAGCACCTCTTCACCGCCAGCACGCACGACTACCTGATGTTCTTCACCAACACGGGGCGTGTCTATGTCGAGCGCGTACACGAGATTCCGGACATGGGCCGGGCCGCCAAGGGCCGGAGCATCGCCAACCTGCTTGAGCTGCGCGCCGACGAGAAGGTCGCCGCGCTGATCCGCGTGCCGGCAAAGTCCGGGCCAAACCGGGAGGATCACACCTGGCAGCAGCCCGGCGAGTTGTTCTTTGCCACCCAGCGGGGCACGGTGAAGAAGACGGCTCTGGCCGAGTTCGCCAATGTGCGCAAGGGCGGCATCATCGCCATTACGATCGAGCCGGGGGACACGCTCATCGACGTGAAACTCACCCGCGGCAGCCTCGTCGAAAACAACGAAATCAAGGACCCCGGAGATGACGTCGTGTTGATCACCCGGGACGGGATGAGCATCCGTTTCCACGAATCCGATGTACGCTCCATGGGGCGCGCCGCGGCCGGAGTCCGGGGCATCTCCCTGGAGGAGGGCGATGCCGTGGTGGCGGCCGCGGTGGTGGTGCCCGATGCCACCTTGCTCGTGGCCGGCGAGAACGGCATCGGCAAACGCACGCCGTTCGACGAATACCGGGTGCAATCCCGGGGCGGCAAAGGCATCATCACGATGAAAACCACGGAGAAGACCGGCCGGGTGGTCGGCGCTCTGACCGTCCGCGACACCGACGAGATGATGCTCATCACGGCCGCCGGCCAGATGGTGCGCACGCGCGTCAGCGACGTGCGCGAAGCGGGCCGCAATACCCAGGGCGTGAAGCTGATTGAGCTCGACGAGAACGATCGCTTGCAGGCCATTGCCCCCGTCATCAGTGAGGAGGGCGAAGAGCGGGCCGGCGAAAACCCGGCGGCGGACTGAACCGCCCCCGGCCCGGCGGTGATGGCAGACCGCCCCGTGGGCGCAGTTTAGTTCACTCAGTTCAAGAACTGGCGTGGATCCGTAATGCGGCCGGTGAGGGCGCTGGCCGCCACGGTAACGGGTGAGGCCAGGAACACCTGCGATTCCTTGTGGCCCATGCGGCCGGGGAAGTTGCGGTTGGTGGCGCTGATGCACTTCAGCGGCGTGTTCATCCGCCCAAAGGTATCCACGGGGCCGCCCAGGCAGGCGGCGCAGCCGGCGTTCTCCGTCATCTGCACGCCTGCCTCGACCAGAATCTCCCACACGGTCTTGTCGCCCCAGCGCGCGGTCTGGAGATCGTGCACGATCTCCGGCGTGGCGTCCTTGTCGATGGACGACCGCATGACCATCGCCAACATGGCCATCGAGGCCGGCGG
>DATLZF010000804.1:0-6257 GCA_035574135.1 Candidatus Methylomirabilota bacterium | reverse complement strand
GGGCGCTTCTGCCGGATGGATCAAGCCCAGGGCCAAAAGCCGCTCACGGGCACGGCGGCTGGCATCGTATTCGACCGGAAGGGTGATCAGTTGGAAAAACGTCACCACCGAAAACAGTCCCACCGCCACGCCGAGGAATTTGCCGTAAACCGGCGCCGAGATGATCTGCAACATCGACAGCAGGAACCCGCCGAAGAGGATGAACCAGCAGGCCGAACTGGCGAAACCCGTGACGGGCACCAGGGCCATGCGCATCTTTAAGGGGGCATAGGCCGCTTGGTGCTGCAGGGCGTGCCCCGCCTCGTGCGCTGCCACGCCCACGGCCGCCAGGGAGCGCCCATGGTAGTTCTCAGAGGAAAGGCAAAGTTGCTTCTTCACCGGGTCGTAGTGGTCGGTGAGATGTCCGGCAACTTCGAGCACCGGCATGTGATGCAGGCCCGCCCGATCGAGAATCTCCCGCGCCGCCTCCGCCCCGGAAATGCCGGTGGCCACGCCCTCCCGGGAGTAGCGGCCGTAGGTGGCCATCAACCTGAACTGGGCATACATGCCGAGCAGCAGGCCCGGAATCATGAGCCAGTCGTAGGGTCCGAAAAACAGGTATGCCATCATGGTTGTCATCGTCGTATCGGTTGTATCAGCGACACAGCGCTCAATCCAGCCAGCGCCATGCCGGGGCAAAACTATCGGGAATTGGCAGAAGGGCAAGCTCCCCGACCGGGCGGAACCGGGCGCATTGAGCCAACCTGACCCAGCCCGGGGACAAGCCACCTCCGAGGGGTCCGGCTACACTCACACGGCTGTGCGCGGCTCGCACAGTGAAAACACCCGCCCCACCGTGTATGGAAGAGCCGGGCAATCAAAACTGGAACCACCGAAGGATCAACCTATGAAATCGACTCTGGCCCTTTGCCTCATCGCCATCGCCGGCCTTTTCTTCCGCTCTTCTTCCTACGGCCAGGGCAGCACCTTCACCTATCAAGGCCACCTCACCGCCTTCGGCGCTCCCGCCCACGGCCTGTATGATTTTTCGTTCTCCATCATGGATTCGCCCACGGGCGGCGCCAGCCTCGGCGGCAGTCAGATTGCCCGCGGTCTCGCCGTGTCGAACGGGCTCTTCACCGTCACCCTCAACGCCGGTGCCGGGGTCTTCAGCGGCGCGCCGCGCTGGTTGGATATCATGGTCAGAACCAACGGCGCCGCACTGTTCGACCGACTGTCCCCTCGCCAGCCCATCACGGCGACGCCGTATGCCCTCCGCGCCACGGAAGCCGGGACGGCTGGAGCCGTCGCCCCCGGGGCCATTGGATCGGCGGCGCTTCAGAACAGCGCGGTCGATTCCGCCCGCATCGCCGATGGCTCGATCGGCCTGCCCGACCTGAGCGGACCCCTGGCCACAAACACCTTCTGGCGCCTGCAAGGCAACCTCGGCACCGCGCCGGGGACACACTTCCTCGGCACGGCGGACAACCAGCCGCTCGAGTTCCGAGTCAACAACGCCCGAGCCCTGCGCCTGGAATCGACCGCCACCAGCCCGAACCTCGTCGCTGGCTTCGCCGGCAACGTCATCAGCAATGCGTCGGCCGGGTCGGTAATCGGCGGCGGCGGCTTCGGCCCAACAAACGGCAACCGCGTTTCCGGCAGCTACAACGTGGTGGCCGGCGGCTACAATAACGAGGCCCGCGCAGGCAGCACCACCGTCTCGGGCGGCGACAACAACCTCGCATCGAACGATCGAGCCGTGATTGGCGGCGGTTTTAACAATCGCGCCACAGGGCGTTTAAGCACCGTCGCCGGCGGCGACAACAACACCGCCAGCGGCCTGGGAGCCACCGTTCCAGGCGGCCGGCTTAACGTCGCGGGGGGCGACTACAGCCTGGCCGCCGGCCTCAGGGCCAAGGCCACCAATCAATCCACCTTCGTCTGGGCGGATGCCACAGGCGGGGACTTCGGTTCGACGGCGAACAACCAGTTCCTGATCCGCGCCACCGGCGGCGTTGGCATTGGCCTGAACAACCCGGCGGCGGCGTTGGATGTGAACGGCCGGGTGAAAATGACCGAGTTCCAGCTTGGGACGACAGCCACGGCAGGTCACCTCCTGACCGCCAGCGCCAGCGGCGGCGGCACCTGGCAGGCGCCGCCGTTCCTCCTCAAAGCAGGCGACACGCTTGGGGGCGATCTCACAATCCCGACTCCCTTCGACCTGAACTTTGGCAACTCGACGCGACAGATGCTCAACCTGTGGAACGCCAGCTACGGAATTGGCGTGCAGAACAACACGCTCTACCAGCGCAGCGACGGAGGTTTCGCGTGGTTCCGCGGCGGCACGCACAACAACAACGCGAACAATCCCGGCGACGGCGGCACGACACTTATGTGGCTGGATTCCTCCGGCAACCTCTTCGGCCGGTCCAGCCTGGTGGTGGATGCCGACGACGCCAACAACGGCAGCCCGTTTCCGGGCCTGGTGCTCGGCAATCCCAGCGGCGAGGCCATCGCCTCCAAACGCACGGCGGGTGGCAACCAGTATGGGATCGACTTCTACACTGGTTTCAACCCGCGCTTGAGCATCGCCAACAATGGCAACGTGGGCATCAACACCACGGCGCCGGGCGCCCTGCTCGACATCAACACCGGCAACGGCAGTTTTCAGGTGCTCAATGACCTCGTGCCGACGATCAACCTTGCGGGCGGCTCCATCCCGGGCACGATGCGGTTCCGCAACACGCTGGAGGTTTTCCCCTCCTTCGACGGCACGCGCGAGGGCAAGATCGACGTGCGCGACACCGCCGGCAACGCCAACATCATCCTGCGCGGCAACGGCGTCGCCACGGTGAAGGTCCTGGAGATCAACGGTGGCGCGGACATCGCCGAACCGTTTCAAATGACGGGCGACAACATCCCCAAAGGCGCTGTCGTGGTCATCGACGATACGCACCCTGGCTTCTTGAAACTCAGCGATCGCGCTTACGACACCCGTGTGGCCGGCATCGTCAGCGGCGCCAACGGCATCACCCCTGGTCTCGCCCTCCACCAGCAGGGGCGCATCGAGGGCGGCCAGAACGTGGCGCTCACCGGCCGCGTTTATGCGCTGGCCGATGCCACCACCGGACCCATCAAGCCAGGCGACCTCCTCACCACCTCCGCCACGCCCGGTCATGTGATGAAAGTCGCCGATCGCGATCGTGGTCACGGCGCCATCCTGGGCAAAGCCATGTCCACCCTGACCGCTGGCCGGGGCCTGGTGCTGGTGCTGGTGAGCCTGCAATGATCAACCCTGCTCCCGTCATGAAGGCTCGATCTCTTTGCCTCGCCCTTGCAGGCGCCACGCTGGCGCTCATCCCCACCCCGATCCGTGCCGTGGTCGAATGGCGTGTTTCGGTGAAATTCATCCTCGGCCCGTCCGGGCAAATGCCCACCAGTTCCGGCGGCTTCGGCACCAACGGCGTGGCGTTGACCAGCGCCGCCGCCGTGCGGGCCAACATCGATGTTGCCAATCGCCTGCTCGCCAACTGGGCCCGCGGCTATCAGATCCGGCTGACGGAGGTAACGAACGTCAATGTCCTCTCCTCCTGGTTCAATACGCCGGCCCGCAACGAGGCCAATCGTGACCAACTCGAAACCCTCGTCCTGGCGAACAAGTCCGCCTGTCGCTGGCGTGACGACGCCATCAACATCTACATCAACAACACGCAGTCCGGCATCTGCTCCTTCCCGGACGCTGACAACAGCGACCAGATCATCTTTGTCGGTTCCGATGCCTACGACACGCTGTTGCTCCATGAGATCGGCCATTTCTTCAACGTCCACCACACTCATGACGGCGAGTTCGCCCTGAACGCCAACGGGACGCCGTGCACGAACAACTGCGCGTGCGCCCAGCAGTTCGTCGGATTCCTTGACGGGGCTGCCGACACCATCGGCGACAATCAATGCATGAGCCGCGACCAAATCTCGATCGCCAATTACAACCAGCCCTTTGCCAGCCTCGACGCCACCAAGCAAGCGGCCGTGCAGCGCGTCTGGCGCAACCTGATGTCCTACCACAGCGGCAGCGGCGAAGGGCAGATTCTCGACGTGCTCACGCCGGATCAATGCGACATCGCCACCGATGCCGCCAACGGCCCGCGCGCTTTCGTGACGACTGGCAAGAACTGGTTCGTGGACCGTTCGAGCGCCTGCATCAGTGTCTCCGATCTCGGTTCCAGCTATCGTTGGTGGGTGGAGCGAAACCCGCCGCCGGGGGTTGCCTGGGGCGCGAGCCGGGGCGTGGGCGTGCGCGTCGCCCCACCCGCTCCGCCCGCCCCGCCGAGTTGGCCTTCCGACTGGGCCTGGCCCCCCGATCTGAGCGGGCCGCGTCCCCCTGCGCCGTTCTACCCGGCAGATTGGGCTTGGCCCCCTTCACCGCCTCCGCCGATCGATGTCTGTTTTGGCGGTCCCTACAAGACGCTCGACGACGGCCTGAACGCCGTGCCCTCCGGCGGCGCCCTGACCGTCCGCGCCGGCAACTACGGCGGCGCCCGCGTCATCAACAAGAAAGTGACGCTCTGTGGCAGCCGGGGCACGGTGGCCTTGGGCCGCAACTGACGACTCGTCCCACAGTCTCGTGTTTCCGCCCCCGGCACGATGGCTTCAGGTGCCGGGCGACGAGGCGCGCATGAGGGCGCAGCTTATCAAGGCTCGATCCAGGTTCCGCGGAATCGGCGCTGCGAGGCGTCCTTCAGTTTTTTGCACTCCGCGCCGCGATGCCGCAGCGTGCCGTCGTCGCTCAGGACCAGAAGCCGCCGGGAATCGCCGGTCACGACGAGCGCTTCGGGATTCAGGCCCTCAAAACGGACGCCCGTGATCTGCTCGACCGCATCACCCACCCCGCTCCACTGGAACAACTTGAACTCCGGGCGCGTGTCGTATCGGCCGGCCACGATCAACTGTCGTCCTTGCCACGGTTCCAACGAACGGATTCCCAATTCATCCAGGTTGAGGAGAATCGGATCTCCCAGCCTTGCCGGCCGCGCCGAGATGATCTCTTCCGGATTCAGCAAGGGCACGATCAACGCCCGACGACGGGGCAAGGGATTGCGAAACCCGATGAGCAGATGCCCGGCGGGCGTGGGAGCGAGTCCCTCGATGTTCAATCCGCCGGGAAACTTGGGTGCCAGCCGCGCCGCGAGATCAAGACGAAACTCTCGCAAGCGAGGATCCCGGATCAACTCGCCGAGCAGGGTCGCCGAAAACGAACCGACCGGTCGCAAGGTGACACCGTTGCCAAGATTGGTGACAGCGGTGGCGAAAAAACGCATCCGACTGGGCCGCGCTTCTCCCTGCCGATTCCGGCCATGGGAACTGATCCAGTAGATCCGGTCGCCCAGCCGCGCCGCGCCTTCCAGGTCGATTTCCGGCTTCTTCGGATCCAGCTTGAGAAACGGCGCCAAGTCGATGATGCGCTCGGGCGGACCGCCCCTCAATGGATAGATGTGCAGTCGGCTGTCTTCGTCATCCGCGACAGCGATGTGCTCCTCGTCAAGGAGCGCAGCGGCCGACGCATCGCAGCAGCCGGTGAAGATGATGGTATTCGTCGTCCCCTCCGGGGAGGGTGCCGCCTGCAACTCCGACAACGCGACGGCCACCAGAATCAAGATGCCGGCGACCCCAGAGCGAGTGGGGGCCCTGACCACCTGGGGAGCGGATCGTCCGTCACCTGCGGACAGAAGGCGCATGCGCAAGGCTACTTCAAGTATTGATCGAGCGGCGGATAGAGCAGTTGCTTGATGTCTGGTTGCTCCATGTTCTCGGGAGTAGCCAGGCGCACGCCGGTGTCGATGACCTTCTCGACTTTCTTGCCCTGCAGGTGATCGACCAGCGTCAGGACGCCGAGGTAGCCCATGCGAATCGGATCCTGCACCACCAGTCCTTGCACATCGCCACGCTTGAGGTCCTCCACGGATTGGGACCCGGAATCGAACCCGACCATTTTGACCTTGCCGCCAGCCAGCCCGAAATCGCGCAGTGCCTTGGCCATCGCCACAGTGGGCGGCTCGCAGGGGCAGAAGACGCCGTGGACTTCACGCCCGTAGCGGTTGAGCAGGTTTTGGGAAGCTTGGTACCCGGATTCCCTGGTGGGGCCGGCATATTGATCGGCGGAAATGAGTTTGAGAGACGGAAATTCCCTTTTGATCACGTCGAGGAAGCCGGCTTCACGCTCTTCGGTGCTGGCCGAACCGACCTGGTAGCGAAGGAGGATGACGTTGCCCCGCCCCCCG
>DATLZF010000803.1:0-6214 GCA_035574135.1 Candidatus Methylomirabilota bacterium | reverse complement strand
CTTCGAGCGCGTCGAAACCCAGCCGCAGCCCACCGACGTGCCGGACCGGCGCAACCTGGAAATCTCGGTGGTGGAAAAGAACACCGGCACCTTCTCGGTGGGCGCGGGCTTCAGCTCGGTCAACAGCATCGTCGGCTTCGTCGAGATGACCCAGGGCAACTTCGACATCGCCAACCCTCCCAGTTTCATGGGCGGGGGGCAGAAGATGCGGCTGCGCGCCACGCTGGGCTTCGAACTGCAGGACTACCAGGTCACATTCATCGAGCCCTGGTTCCTCGAAAAGAAGCTCCAGTTCAGCACGGATCTTTACCACCGCGACCTGGACTTCGTCAGTATCGACGACACCTACAGCGAGACGCGCACCGGCGGCCGGGTGGGCCTGACGCGGGCGCTGGGCAGCGACTTTCTCATCGGCGGCATCAGTTACACGCTCGAAAACGTCGGGCTGGAGGTGAACGAGAACCTGCATGGCGACCGGTTCGTGTCGCCCCCGCCCGGAGCGCCGCCGGGATCTCCGCCACTGATCTTCGACCCCGCCAATGCCTCCGAGGAGATTCTGCGCGAGGATCGCGAGCAACTGGTTTCCAAGCTGGGCTTTTCCCTCACGCACGACACGCGCAACCACGCCCTGCTGCCGACCAAGGGCGGGCGGGTGGAGTTTCGGGCCGAGCTGGCCGGGGGGGCGCTGGGTGGCGAAAGCGACTTCTACAAGCTGGAACTGCGCGGCTCCCGCTACTTCCGTGGCTTCATGGAGGGGCACATCTTCGAAATCCACGGCCGCATCGGCGTGGCGGATTCTTACAGCGACACCGAATGGCTGCCCTTGTTCGACAGCTTTTTCCTCGGGGGCATCGACACGCTGCGCGGTTACCGCTTCCGCCAGGTAGGTCCAAAGGACGAGTTCGAGGAGCCCATTGGCGGGGGTACCTTCTGGTACGGTTCGGCGGAATACAGCATCCCGATCATCGAACGCCTCCGGTTCGCGCTGTTCTACGACGTGGGCATGGTGTATCGCGACGCCTACAGTTTCGACCACGAGCCTTCGCGGCCGGACCGCGTGAACACCGGGTTTTACAACGACAACTGGGGCGTGGGCCTGCGGCTGAACCTGCCCATCGGCCCCTTGCGACTGGATTACGGCATCCCCATCAAGTCTGATGACGAGAATGAGAGCAGCGGGCGCTTTCAGTTCAGCGTCGGTTACACCAGAGAGTTTTGAGTTATGAACACAACAACTTCAGCCAAGAAACTGGGATGGTCGCTGGCGTGCCTGCTGGCCCTCGCTTTGCCGGCCGGTGCCCAGCTCAAAATCGCCGTCATCGATCTGCGAAAGGTCTTCGACGACTTTTACAAGACCAAGGCGGCCAATTCGCTCCTCGAGGAGGAGTTCAACAAGATCGAAAAGGAGCGCAAGGGCTATCTGGAGTCCTACCAGAAGTCCACGGATGAATACAAAAAAGCCCTCGACGACGCCAACAACCAGGCCGTGTCCGCCGAGGAGCGCGAGAAGCGCAAGAAAGCCGCCGAGAGCAAGCTGCTCGAAATCCGGGAGCTGGAACAGGTGATGGAGCAATTCAAACGCACCGCCACCGGACAGCTTAACGAACAGAAACGTCAGGCCCACGAAAAGATCATGAAGGAAATCCGCAGCGCCGTGAGCCTCAAGGCCAAGGAAGCCGGCTTCAACCTGGTCCTCGACACCACCGCCGAGGGCGTCGGCCAGACCCCCATCGTGGTGTACCACAACGGGGCGGATGATCTCACCGCCGTCGTGCTGCGAGAGTTGAATTCGACAGCGCCGCCCGGCCTGCTGCCCAACAACGCTGACCGAAAGGCGACGACCCCGGAAAAGAAATAGCACGACCGACCCGGCCGCGGCCGGGGGGACGAAGCGGAAGTGAAGATGCGGTTTCCAACGAAGATGCGAGAGGACTGCGGGTTCAGCCGGATTTTGCGCCAGCCGGCGGGCTCGGTGATCGGTCTGTCCCTCGGCTTGTGGCTGGCCCTGTGTGGCGCCGCTGTGTCCGGCTTCGGCGCGCGGCCCGCGGAGACCTGGGGGCAGCCTCCGCTCTACTTCGAGCCGGCCCGGCCCGGCGCCGGCTCGTACGATTTCATTTCCCGCAGTTCGACGCATGGCGTTTACCTCGGGGCGACGCGCGCCGTCCTCTTGGTCCGCCGGCTGGACAACGGAGAATCGCGATCCGACGCCAGGTCCCGAGATGATGGTGCCCGCACGTTGGCGGTGCACATGTCGTTGGTGGGTGCGGATACCGGGGCGAAGGCGATGGGCCTTGAGGAACAGGCATGCCGGGTTCACTACCTCATCGGTTCGGACCCGGCTCGCTGGCGACGCAATGTGCCCACTTTTGGTCGGGTCCGGTTCGAAGCCGTCTATCCCGGCATCGACTTGATCTATCATGGCAACGAGGGGCGGTTGGAGCACGATTTCGTAGTGGCTCCGGGCGCGAGGCCGGATGTGATCCTCTGGCGCTTCGAGGGCATGGACCGGCTGGACATTGACGCGGCCGGCGATCTGGTGTTGACCGTGGCCGGGGAAGAACTGCGTTTGGACCGACCGGTGGCCTATCAGGATGTCCTGGGCGTCCGGCTTGAAGTTGAGGCGTCCTTTCGCCTGCTCGATGAACGCACGGTCGGCTTTGCCGTGGGCCCGTATGATCCGGACCGGCCCCTTGTCATCGATCCGATCATCCGTTACTCGACCTATCTGGGGGGCAGCCAGGACGACACGGCATGGGCCGTGGCCGTGAACGCCGCCGGCGAGGCCTACGTTGCGGGAGAGACGCTTTCCGAGGAATTGCGCGAGGACTGGATCCTACCCGTCGGCGCCTACCAGGCGAGTTACGGTGGTGGGACCCATGTGGACGGGCGCCGCATCGGAGGGGACGCGTTTCTCGTCAAATTGAACACCAACGGCGGCCGCATTTTCCTGACCTACCTGGGCGGCTCGGGCGATGACGCCGCCCTGGATGTAGTCACCGATGCCGCGGGCAACGCCTACGTGGCCGGGTTCACGGACTCGACCAACTTTCCAGTGACTCCGGGCGCCGCCCGGACGAATCTCATCGGCGAGCCGATCACCAAATACCAGGTCCATCCGCTGGATGCTTTCGTCGCCAAGATCGGTCCTGCGGGCACGAACCTGATCTATTCCACCTATGTGGGAACGACCAACGACGACGTGGCCTTCGCCCTGGCGGTGGACGGCGCGGGTGCGGCTTATGTGAGTGGCTACACCCAGTCTTCCAACTACCTCGTCACCTGCCATTGCCTCTGCGAAACGAATACCAGCACAAACGCCTTTGCCTACGTCACCAGCTTCGTGGGGGACCCGGACTTTCTCTGCCCGTCCAACTACACCTTCGCCACCAATGTGCTGGGACAGCAGGTCTTCGTCGCTCGTCTCTCGCCGGCGGGGGATGCCGTGGAGGGGATGGCCACTCTTGGCGGAATCGGTTCGGATCGCGGGATCGGTCTGGCTCTCGACGATGCCGACACGGCTGTTGTGGCCGGCATCACGGATTCGGCGGATCTGATCACCACCAACGTCACGGCTGCGGTGATGACCCGGGCTGCGCGCGCCTTTCTGGTGGGCATCGACTTCTCCACTCCCTCGGCTCCGGCGTTGTCGTTCACGAACTACCTGGCGGGCGATGGCTTCAGCGCAGCCTACGCAGTGCGGCGGGACGCGGCGGGATGCCTCTACGTGGCGGGCACCAAGTCGGGCGCCGCCTTTCCGGGAACGGGCGAGGGCTTCAATGCCGGCGGCGTCTTCAAGTCCACCGACGGCGGGAACAACTGGGCTGCGGCCAGCGCGGGGCTGTTGCACCCGCAGGTGCGGGCGCTGGCGGTGAACGCCGCTGCTCCCGCCCAAGTGCTGGCGGGAACTCCGCGGGGCGTCTTTGTCAGCGCCGACGGGGCCGGCTCTTGGACTTCACCGGTGACCAACGTCGCTTCCGGCGTCACTCGCGCGCTGCTCGTGGATCCCTCGGTGCCAACCACCATCTACGCCGGTACCTCGGTCGGCCTCTTCGTCAGTCACGATGGCGGCTCGGTTTGGACCAACGCGAACAACGGGCTGACCGCCACGGACATCGCTGCGCTGGCCGCCACCCCGCTTGCTCCGGGGACGGTGTGGGCGGGCGCCCGCGGCGGCGTTTTCAAATCCACCAACAACGCCGCTTCCTGGGCGCGGCTCAACTCCGGCCTGGGCAACACTACCGTCAATGCCCTGGCCATCGACCCGACCAACGCGCAGATCATTTATGCCGGCACCGAGGGCGGCGTGTATCGCAGCACCAACGGCGGCGCAAACTGGAAACCGCTCAACACCGGGCTTGCCAACAAAAAGGTCAAAGCCCTCGCCATCGATCCGGTCCAACCGACCACCCTGTACGCCGGGACGGCCAGGGGACTCTTCAAATCCGTCAACGGGGGCACCAATTGGACGGCCAGCAGCGGGAGCGTGACGAACTTCTTCGTCCAGGCGCTCGCCATTGATCCCGCGGCCCCTGCCACACTCTACGCCGGCGCGACCAACGGCCTCTTCAAATCCCTCGACGGCGGCAACACTTGGACTCTGATGTCCATCGGCCTGACCGCGACCAACATCGGCACCCTCGCCATCGATCCGGTGACGCCGGCCACGCTCTACGCCGGCGCCCTCACCGCCAACTCTTTCGGCGGCACCAACGACGCCTTCCTCGTGAAGCTCCTGCCGGATGGCACGAACATCGTCTATGCCCTCACCTTCGGTGGCAGCGGCCGCGACGAGGCGTGGGATCTGGCGGTGGACGCCGATGGCAATGCCTATTTCACCGGCACGACCACCTCGACGAACCTACCGGTGCGGATCGGTGGCCAGGCAACGAACAGCGCGGTCATCGATCTGACCAGCACCAATCAGGCGCGCCTGACCCGCAAACACGACGCCTACGTGGCCGCCTTCGACGCTGCCGGCCAGGGCCTGCTTTACTGCAGCTACCACGGCGGCGACGGGCAGGATTTCGGCTACGGCATTGCAGTCGATCCGGCGGGCAGCGCCTACGTCGTCGGGCAAACGGCCAGGGACGGCAAAAAGATTTCCCGCAACTTCGCCACCGTGGATGGCATCATCGGCGCAACGCCCCAACGGACCACGCCTTGGCAGACCAACTACGCCGGCGGCGTCGGCGACGCCTTCATCACCAAATTCTTCCCCATCAGCGTGGAGATGAGCGTGGCTTCCGTGGGCGGTCAGGCGGTTATTTCCTGGCCGGCGCCCCTGCCGGAGTTTCAACTGGAGGCCTCGGCTGTTCCTCAGGGCGGCTGGCACCCCGTGGCTGTGGAGCCTTTTGTGGCGAACAACCGACACCACGTCGTGCTGCCGGCCTCCGATCAATGCCGCTTCTTCCGGTTGCGGCTGCGGGGCGCGGCGGCGCGGTAAGTCCCCGGTGCCCGTCGCGAGCGCGGGGCCAACTTGCCTGCCCGGCCGGCGAAAGCGCGACAATGCCGAAAGCCAGTCGCAGCCGTTTGGCTGCGACGGATTCGATGCCACAGTGATGGGCGGCCCGGCTACTCGTCGCAGGTCAGGGTGCTGATGATGGCCTGGGTGCAGCGCATGGCGTCCAGAGCGGCGGTCGGATCCTGCGCCAGCATCTCGAGGCGGACCTTGAGGCTGAAGGCCCGGAGCTGGTTGACCCCTGAGAAATAGTCGCCCATCTCGAACGATGCGCACGCCGCCTTGAGGGTCGAGACCAGCGGGCGCTTGCATCGCCGCGTCACCGGCGCCTCGCCCACCCTCCGAATCACTGCTTCGGTGGCCTCGCAGGCGGTGACCACTTCCAGGAAGGCCGTCGTCGGGGTGGAAACCGTGCCGTCATCCACCAGGAGGGTGACGGCGAAGGTGCCGAGGGCGAACAAGTTGGTGGTGACAGCGCCGTGGGCCAGCGGCTCGGCCGTGCCATCACCGTCCAAATCGGCGAGCCAGGCGTGCGTGAGGGGATCTCCGTTGTCGTCGCTCGAAGTGCTGCCATCGAGGATCACCAGTGCGTCGCTGCGGTCGGGCGAAATGATGACGTTGGTTGCCGCCCCGCTGCAGGCATCGAAGACGAGGATACGGGCCACGGGCGGAACGTTCTCATGGCCCTCGACCAGCACGGTTACGGTCGCGGTGGCGGCGGCGCCACAGCCGTTGGTGGCTGTGTAGGTGAACGTG
>DATLZF010000802.1:0-10086 GCA_035574135.1 Candidatus Methylomirabilota bacterium | reverse complement strand
AGGTCCACCGGAGCCTGCGAAGGATTGTACACCTCGATCCAGTCCGGCGTGCGGCCGTCCAGTTCGGTCGTGGTGACGTTGTTGGCCAGCACTTCGTTCAACACGATGCCGGCGGCTGCGGGGTCGTTCGTCACGATCACGCCATCCAGCGTCAGGCCCATGATGATGTCGGCGCTGTTGGGGGCGTTCTGATGCACCTCGACGGCGAAGACGTTGTCGCCCGGTACGAGCAGCGAGGCACTGATGGGAAAAGGTCCTTGGTATGCGGCGGCCCGGGTGGTCTCCGCCAGGGCCGAGTAAGGAATGGGATTGGGCGCCGGCACGGACGAGAGGTTAAAGCGCGGTCCCACCTCCACCCCGTTGAGATAAAACGCGGCGCCGTCGTCCACCACGTGCCGGAATTCCAAGCTGGTGAAGCTGGCGCCTGCCGGCACCTGGAAATGGTGCCGGAAATAAAACGTGATCCGGTTCTGAGCGACCTGAAGCGGAGTGAGCACGGGCTCGGGCAGGGTGTGCGTGGCCACCTTCACCCCGAGCAACCCCGGCCCCGAAGGCCACGCCGCATCGTTGAACTCCCGCGTCTTCCAGGGCACGCCGTCGAGATTCGCCGTCTGTTCGTATTTCCACGCGTTGGTAATGCGGATGAGGTTCACCACGATGGGTTCGGCGGGCGCCGCCGGGCAGACATTGCCGATGCCCGGAGTCAGCAACGCAAACGCGCGCACGCCGATGCCGCCATCGGGGCAGCGTCCCATCGAAACGCCGCGCTGCTGCGGGCCGTAGATCACGCAGTCGATCACGTTCCCAGCACCATCGAGCACCGCGATCTCGCCCTGCTCGCCCGCCAGCCCGAAGTTCAGATGAGTCGGCCCCTGCTCCGGCCGCCCGTCGGCCAGCAGAGCCAGGGCACTGCGACCTCCCACGAAGCTCAGTGGAGCCACGGCGTGCTGACGCGGTGCGCCAATGGGCTGATCGGTCAGGTAAAGCCCGTCCAAACTGACCGGATCGGCCGCCGTATTATAGAGCTCCACAAAGTCCGTCGGGGTGGAGTCCGAACCAATGGCAAGCCATTCGTTGATTCTGAGCATCGTCGGCGCAGCCATCGCCTGCACCTGGTTGCTTGCACCGGGCGTGGGCGCGCCCAACATCCAGTCGCCGCTGCCATGGCGCCCGAGGGACAGGTTCGAAACCTGAGGGCCAAACGTCACCGAGTCCAGCAAGCTGCCGCCGCCCGCGGCGAAGAGATAGACGCCCTCTCCGTCGCCGTTGAGGGCGAAGCCCGTGTGCAGTCCGGGCATGTTGTCTTCATCGTCGGCGTACACCACCAGGTAGCCTCCCCCGGGCACAACCGTGTTGGGCGGGAAGACAAACTTGTCAGGCTGCGCCGGATCATCGCTGAGACGAAGCCCGGCCAGATCGAGGGGAGCCGATCCTTCGTTGAACAATTCGATCAGGTCCGGGAAGGTGCCGTGGTGGTTCACGGCGCCGTCGTTGCGAGCAAGCACCTCGTTGAGGCGCACGGCCGGCCAGTTCGTGTTCACGATCCACGGCCGCGAGAGGGAGAAGGCGGTCTGGGCCTGCCAAACGCCGGCGGCGTTGCGGCCGATGACGCGGACGACGTTGCTGCTGCCGTGCGGGAGGTTGTTGAGGACGATGGGGGTGGAGACGGGCGTCTCCGGCCCCAGAGCGCCGTTGTTCAGGCGGAAGCGGTAGTGCGTGATGCCCGAGCCGCCGACGATCAGCGTGGCAGTGGTAAAGGGCGTGGGGGAGCGCGGCGCACCGCTGACGGTGGCGACGGGCCCACGGGGGACCGGCGTGACGAAAGGAGCAATCACGCCCTGCACGTAAGCCCGCCGCTGGTTCATCCAGTTCTTCATCGCGTTGATGGTGTTCACCGACACGTAATCGCCCAGCGTTTGATCGAGCAGCGCGTTGAAATTGGTTTCGGCAAAGGTCGTATCCAGCAGCCGTTGCAGGGTGCGATAATAAATCGGCTCGTAATCCGGCGAGCGGAGAAACCGCGCCATGGCACGCCACGATCCCTCGGTATCGCCCGAGATCGGACAGCACGTCGCGCGAAAGATGTCGGCGTCGGCAGCCAACGATCCCCCCTGCCCCAGGATCTGGTCGAGGTCATGGTAGAGGAGGATGAAGCGCGGATCGTTAACCCCGCGGTACATGTAATAGTCGTCGTTGTTGCCCGTATTCAGGCCGGATTCGTTGTTGCCGAGCAGGTTCATGACGGCGAGATGGAGCAGCCATTGCTCGACGTTGATGACCCGGTACACGTTTTCGGGGGTGAAGGTGTCGGTGGTGTTCTCGCCCATGACGGCCAACATCCCGATGAGGTCGGCCCAATCGTCCTCGCTGACGTTGGATTCCTTGAAGTAGGTGTTGCGGTACTGGTTGGGATCGGTGCCCCGGTAATTGAAGTTCGGAGGGTCGATGTCGCGGATGACCTTGTAAATGTTGCCCTCGCTGTCGTTGGGGAAGTGGCGCGCCGCCCAATCGCCGTCGAGCACCTCGTTGGCGGCATAACGGCCGAGGTTGGGCGTCCCGCCCGGCGTGGCGTCGATGTTGATGCGTAGCACGACGCTCCGGGAGTAATTGCCGGCCGCGCCCGATTTCAGGGCGATGGTGCTGCCAAAGTGCTGCGCGTGGACCGTGCGGGCGTTGAGGTTGAGGGCGGAAACGCCCTTCCACGGCGCGTCGCTGACGAACCCGAGGCGGTAGTTGTGCGGGTTGCCCGACCGACTGCCGTGGCCGCGATTGCGCACGCCAATCAGGTAGCGGCACTCGGCGCCTTCGCCGTCGAGGCTCAGGAAGGTGGCGTTCATCTGGGCGTCGCTCTGCGGGTTGCTGGCGAGCATGTTCGCCAGTTCCTGGGTTTCGGCGGCGGTGAGCGTCAACTTATAGAGCGGCGCGGTGAGGTTGTAGGTCGTGTCATCCACCTGAAACAGCGCGTTGGCCACCTGCCCAAGGGGGGCGAAGCCACGATCGCTCGCGTCAATGGCCGGCGCCGGCCAGGTGCGCACGTTGTTCTCCGCGTCGCGCGCTTCGACGTAGAACTCGATGATGGTCCGGTGGGGAAGCAGGCCCAGCCGGGCGCCATACACGCCGTCGTTGGCGGCGCCGTCGTTGTTCTGCCCATCGTCGAGCATCGGGACGGACAGAAACTCGCCCGGTGACAGGGAATCGACACGGTACCGCAACGCAACCGTAACGCTCTCAGCCCGCTCATCGAGCACCCGGGCGGTCACGCTCACGTTGTCCGTGGACCTGGGCACCAATGGGGCGTGGATCACGTCCAGGATCAGGGGCGGGATGTTCGTGCTGAAGACGGAGTTGGTCTGGCCAGGCGTGCCCTGGAGAGTGGCGCTGGACATCCAGTTCTGGCCGTACTCGTTCGGCATGCGCGGATTAACCAGTTCCAGCGAGCGGCCGAGGCCGTCGTGCGGCGCATACCACGTCCAACCCCGGTTGGGGGAACCGGCGCCCGGGCTGGGCAGGCCACGCTGGCGGGTCGCCCAGTCGCCTTCGTCCGCGTAGGTGACGCTGTCCACGACGTTCGAGGTGGCATCCTCAAGCGTGATGCGATTGCGGCGGTTGCTCAGAATGTTGACGTAGTTCGTGCCGGGGATTTCCCAGGCGTCAATCACCCGCACGACGGCGAAGTCACCCACGACCGGGCCGGCGCCGGGATACTTGGCCTGAAAGCGGGCGCGGTTGGCGGCGATGACCAAGTGGCGACCGGCCGCGATCGTGGTGTTGGCGGGCAGCGTGAATTCGATGCCGCCCGTGAGCCGCCAGCCGCTGACATTCACGTTGGTGGCCCCGACGTTCCAGAGTTCGATGTACTCCTCCAGCGGGCTTTCCGAGGAAGGGTGATACATGATCTCACTGATCAAGACATCCTGGCCGCGACCGTCGAAAGTTGCGGCCAGGACAAGGAGGCCAACGAGGCCAAGCGTTATGCGGGACTTCATGGACAGGGACACTAGTTGCACCGGACAGAGCAGGGCGCAAGCAGCGGGTTCATCATCAGCGGGTTCAACGGAATGAGGGATGCGGCCAAGGACCGAGCCGCGCACGGTGGAAACGCTGTTTCGCTCCGGAGGCGGCCGGATCGGCGACCACATCGGGACTATTGGTCTGCCACTGCGTCGCCCACGGGGTCCAGGTCCGCACGTCGGGAGAAACCTCCACCGTGTAGAAACGATTCGTGTCACCGGCCGACCGGAACGAGGACGGCCCCTCACCCCGGTCGATCGGCCGGTCCAGCCGTGGCGACGCGACCCAATCCCCCAACGGAAGCGCTCCCCAGACCGCCGCTGAAAACGAGCCAAGCACCGTGAAAACGGCGGCACAACTCGCTCCAGGCACGACTCTCATAGCGCAAAACATCCAATCAGTAGTTGACTTCCAGGATGAATGAAAGCCTTCATTCGCATCGGAGGCGAAGAAGCCGCCTGCGACCTCGCCCACCGGACAGGCGACGTCCGGCCAGTTTGCCTGCCGACCGTCACCGCGCTCCACCGGCCCGCCGGGGAGAATGCGCCCGCCCCAAGGCCGATTTTGGGCTGGCATTCATTTCAGTTCCCGTGGCAGTGTCCGCCTCATCACGAGGGTTAGGAACGGGCTCGCAAATGAAGACGATCTTGGTCGTGGATGACAACTCGAACGACGCGGAGCTCGTCATCACCGCCCTGCGCGAGACGTGTTCATCGGCCGCCATTGAAGTGGTCCAGGACGGCGCCGAGGCGTTGGATTATTTGTTCCGGCGGGGAATCTACGCCCAGCGAACCGGCACCCCCGACGTTGTGCTGCTGGACATCAAGATGCCCAAAGTGGACGGGCTGGAGGTGCTGCGAAAGGTCAAAGCCGATCCGGTCCTCCGGCTGGTGCCGGTGGTAATGTTGACTTCGTCGCAGGAAGACCGGGATGTCGTGCAGTCGTACCAGCACAACGCCAACGGCTACGTGGTCAAGCCGGTCGATTTCACCGAGTTCATCTCCGCCGTGCAAGGGTTGGGCGAGTTTTGGGGGATCATCAACGTTTCGCCCAACTTGCGAAACGCCCCATGAACGCAGGTCAGACGACACGACGCATACGGACCTCACGGACGCCAGCTCGGCCATCGCCGTTCCCGAGTTGCCGAGGTCTGCGACCGTTTATCGCAACGCTCTCGGGTTTACGATTCATTCCGTCTCCGATCCCGGGTGGCTTTTCCGTTGCCGCGGGGCCTGCACGCTCATGGCCGGCGGGTGTGCCGACGCTCTTTTTGCGCGTGAGTTCGGTGCCCATTCCTACTTTGCGTTCTTGCAGGCCGCAAACCTCGATGGGCTCCATGAGTCCGCTCGCGACGCCGGCGCCCGGATCACCAGGACCCCGGCTCATCACGACCATTCGTGATGAGCCCTGGCAGAGGCGGGAATTCACCGCGGCCACCGCCGACGAGCATCGCACCAAGATCGATCAGCCCCTTGCGAATGCAACCCCTGCTGCCTGATCCTTTGCTGGAGCCGTTGAAGCCCGCTTTTCCACCATGGTAACGCCAGGCACAACCTCTCCCGTTCGGATTCTGCATCTCGAAGACGACCCGATCGACACCGACCTCATCCAGGCCACCTTGGGCGCACACGGCGTCACCGCCAGGATCCAGCGCGTTGACACCGGCGCCGATTTCAAGGCCGCGCTGGCGCGAAGGGACTTCGACCTGATCCTGGCCGATTACAATGTGCCATCGTTCAACGGGCTGGCGGCTTTGGACCTCGCCCGCAAGGAATGCCCGGAAATCCCGTTCCTGTTCGTGTCGGGATTGATCGGGGAGGAGCGAGCGCTCGATTCGCTCAAAACCGGCGCAACGGACTACGTGTTCAAGCACAACCTGGCCCGACTCGGGCCGGCCGTGCGCCGGGCTCTGGATGAGGCGGCCGAACGTTCCGAGCGCCGCCGGGCCGAGGCCGCTCTACGAGACAGCGAAGCCACCTTGCGCAGCTTTTTCGACACCGCTCCGTTCCTCATGGGCGTGGTGGAATGGCAGGACGACACCATCCGCTTCCTCTCCGCCAATCTGGCCACAGCCCGCTGGCTCGGCACTACCCCTGAGGCCCTGCGCGGTTGCTCCGCCGCCGACTGCCGCTGCTCTCCGCAACTGATCGAGTCCTGGTTGAGGGCGCTGCGGGAGGCCCGCAAGACCTCCGCTCCGGCGCAATTCGAAGCCGGCCCCGACCAGACCGGGCAGGATGTTTTCTTCGCCTTCACCGTCTCGTCACTGGCCACACCCGCGGGCGCGGCCCCCCGTTTCTGCTACGTGGCCGAGAACATTACGGAGAAACGCCGCCTCGAACAGCAGTTCCTCCGGGCCCAACGCATGGAAAGCATCGGCACCTTGGCCAGCGGCATCGCTCACGATCTCAACAACGTCCTCGCCCCGATCATCATGTCGTTGAAACTGTTTCGGGCCAAGCTGCCGGACGCCGATGACCAGCACCTGCTCGACAACCTCGAGTCCAGCGCCCGCCGCGGCGCCGACATCGTCAAGCAGGTCCTGCACTTCGTGCGCGGCGCCGAGGGCGTTCGAGACACCCTCCCCCTGCCCAAGCTCATTCACGACCTTGAGCACATTTGCCGCGACACCTTTCCCCGCTCGATCCACATCGAGACCCGGGTGGCGCATGATCTCTGGCCGGTCACCGGAGATGCCACCCAGGTGTACCAGGTGCTCATGAACCTGTCGGTCAACGCCCGGGATGCCATGCCAGAGGGCGGCCGGCTCACGATCAGCGTGGACAACGCCCTCATCCGGCAACCGCAACCCCACCACTTCGGCGAATTGAAGCCGGGGTCTTACGTCACCCTCACCGTCTCGGACACCGGCACCGGCATCGCCCCCGCCATTCTTGACCGCATCTTCGAGCCCTTCTTCACCACCAAGGAAGTCGGCCAGGGCACGGGGCTGGGGCTGTCCACCGTCCTGTCGATTGTCAAAGGTCACAACGGCTTCCTGAGCGTGGCCAGCCAGCTCAACCGGGGAACGACCTTCAAGATTTACCTGCCGGCCGACCACCAGGGCGCCACCGCCGCGGCGGAACCGGCCGCGCCTTCCGCCACGGCGGGCACCGGAGAACTGGTGCTGGTCGTGGACGATGAACCCACCATCCGACTCGTCACCCGGCGCACGTTGGAGGAAAACGGCTACGCGGTCCTGGTGGCCGCGGACGGCGCGGAGGCGCTCGCTCTTTTCGCACGACAGCGGCGCCACATCCGCCTCGTCATCACCGACATGATGATGCCGTCGATGGATGGCGCGGCTTTTGTGCGCTCCCTGCGCCGCTTCGCGCCCGATGTCCCCATCATCGGCGTCAGCGGGCTGATGGATGAACGCAAGGCCATGCACGCCGCCGGCCTCGAAGGGGTGGCCTTTCTCCGCAAACCGTTTTCCGCCGACCAACTGCTTCAGACCGTCCGCGACACGCTCCACACGGGCGCCCGGGTCGCTTCAGCGAAGGCCTGAATCCGCTACCGGTTGGCCAACCACGTCAGCACCGCCGCCACCGCCGCGACGAGCAACACGGCGAGGGCGATCTTCACCCAGCTCCTGGGATATTCGCCGGCGATCGCGCCCGTGCAGCCGTTGATTGCCACCTGATAAGTCCGGTGGCGATAGCGATACGTCAGCAACCACAAGGGCACGAGGATGTGCTTGAACGTCTGGCGCGAGTAGTCGGGCCAGACACGGAGATTGCGATGCGTGTCGCCGGGCACCTGCGCCGCGCACAACTGGCGCACCCGCGCATCCATCTGCTCCCGCGCCCGTTGCGCCGCGGCCACCAGATCGATCTGGTAACGCTCCACCACCCAACCGGCCAGGTAGCCGGCTTGATACGGCACCAGTTCCCCGGTGGGAAAAGGCTCGATGCCGGACAACAGGCGAGGATGCACGCCACGCGAGGCAGGCACCAACTCGTCATTGAAGAAATGCTCCACCCGCCCGCTGCTCGGATACCAGCGCACTTTGCGGACCTGGCGCGATTGCCGCCGCCCCTGGGCGTCGGTGTAATACTCCGTGTCGTAGTAGTAATCGCCGCTCTCGGCCGTCCAGTCGGCGCGCACCTGGGCGTCGAAGGTCCAGTACGGAATGTAAAGTCCGCGCACGACATCGGTGGCGGCCCTGGTCTTGAGCCGGTTCGGCGCCCAGAACCGGCTGCTGTACCACTGGCGGATGGCCTCGCGCACCTGGGATTCGCTCCATTTCATGGGCAGCAGGCTTTCCGGACGGAACGATTCCTTGATCTCCTCGTACGGCACCAACGACGCCGAACCGCAAAAATCGCACCGCTGTCCGACGCGCTCTGGATCGAACACGGAGATGGCCTCGCAGCTCTGGCAGCGGACGGATGTCTTGCGCGCCTGCCAGCCGCGCTGTTCATCCGGAATGCCGCGGAGCGCCGTCACCAAATCGTGCTCACGGATGACCTCCTCGCCGGCACTGGTCAACTCGACCTGGGCCGGTGACACGGTGCCGCAGTAGCCGCACACCAGCGCCTGGCGTGCCGGCGTCCAAACCGCCTCGCCACCGCACGCCGGGCAGTGGAACTTTTTCTGGGCGGTTACCTCGGACATGGAGCGCAGCCCGACATCCGGCGGGCGGCCTTGAAGCTGAAACGCAGGGGAAAAATTGTCGAGCGGACATTTGCGCTGCAATCAACGCCAAAGCAGAGGTTGCGGCGCCAGGGCCGCCTTGCTAGACACTCCGCGCATGAATCTCCGGCTCCTTGCTTCCCTTCCCGCCGGGTGTTTCGCCGCGCTGCTGGCCGCAGCGGCAGCGTCGAACCCGGACGAGTCCATTCGCCTCATCAAATCAGTCGGTCCCGAGGGCCGCGGCAACGCCGCCGCCGCCGGCGCGTGGTCGGCGCTCACCCAGGCGGGACCCGGAGCCCTCCCGCTCGTGCTCGCCGCGATGGACGACGCCAATGATCTGGCGATGAACTGGCTTCGTTCAGCCGCCGATGTGATCGTGGACCGCTCTCAGGCCTCCGGCGTGCCACTGCCCGTGGCGGAACTGGGCGAGTTCCTGCTTGATCTGCGCCACGACGCGCGCTCGCGGCCATACGCCTTTGAGCTGTTGAGCCGGCTCCACCCCGCGGCGGCAAGCCGGCTGGTACCCGGGCTCGTCAACGATCCGGCGCCCGCGTTGCGGCGTGAAGCCGTCGCGCGCCTGTTGGAGGAAGCGCAACAATTGAACGCGGCCCGGGACACCAACGGCGCTCTGCTCGTATTCCAGCAGGCCCTGGCTCATGCGCGCGAGGAGGACCAGGTGCGCACCGCCGCCGAGGCGCTGCGGCGGCTGGGCCGCCGCGTGGACCTGCCACGGCACTTCGGGTTTCTGATGAATTGGAAGGTCATCGGTCCCTTCGACAACACCGGCGGACGCGGCTTCGACACCGTTTACCCGCCGGAGCGCGAATTGGATTTCGAGAAGAGTGTGCCCGGCAAGGACGGTGAAGTGCGCTGGCGGGATTTCGCCTCCACGAGCCAGTTCGGCGTCATCGACATCAACAAGGTCTGCGGTGCGCTCAAGGGCGTGACCGCCTACGCCTACACCGAGTTCCACAGCGCCACCGGCGGTCCGGCCGAGTTGCGCCTCGGCGGCAAAAACAGTTGGAAGCTCTGGTGCAACGGCCAATACCTCTTCGGCCGTGACGAGTACCATCGGGGCGCCGAGATCGATCAATACCGGATGCCGGTGCACCTCAAGCCGGGTCGCAACACCATCCTGGTCAAAGTCTGCCAGAACGAGCAGAAGGAGGAATGGACCGTGGAATGGGAGTTCCAGCTCCGCGTCTGCGACGCCAGCGGCACGGCGTTGCTCTCGACGGATCGTCCACCCACGCCGCTGGCGGCGCTCGACATCAACCCCAAGGAACCCAAAGGAAACTGAAATCCATGACCCCCCATTTCCTGCCCGCAACCGCTTCGCGCGGCCGATCCAGCGGCGATGCCAGCCTCGGGAGGATTCTCGCCCTCGCCCTGGCAATGGCCGCCTCCTGCCCGGCAGCCGACTGGCGCCAGTTTCGCGGCCCC
>DATLZF010000801.1:0-2216 GCA_035574135.1 Candidatus Methylomirabilota bacterium | reverse complement strand
CCGGGCGGTGATGCCCAGCCCGCGCGCCAGTCCGCGCACAAGCTGGCTTTTGCCGGCCCCCAGCGGGCCGCTCAGGCCGATGACCCAACCGCTGCCCAGGGCGCGACCCCACGCCTCGCCCAGAGCGGCCGTCTCCTCCGGACTACGCGAAATGAATGTAGCCATGCACGTTCAAAGGGCGGACCCACTCGCCATCGCGCAGCCGCACCCCCGGCTCGGGCGTGATGCGGCCAATGCAACTGAGCTTCACCTCGGGGAAACGCGCCTTCCAACCATCCAGCACCGCCACCGCATCGCGGCTGGCCACGGTAAAGAGCAGTTCGAAGTCCTCCCCGTCGGTCAGCGCAGCCAGCAGCGGCGGTTTGACGGAGGATTCCCCCCGCGCCTGGAGCCGCGCTGCCCGGCTGATCGGAATGGCCTGCTTCAACAACTCCACGCCGCACCGGCCCTCCTGCAGCAGGTGGCGCACGTCGCCCGCCAGGCCGTCGCTCAGATCGATCATCGAGTGAATGGCGAAGTGCTCCGTCAGCCAGCGGGCCTCCACCAGCCGCGGCACGAACTCGAGATGCCGCCCGGCCAGGGAACCGCCGAGTTCGCCGCTGACAAACAGCGCATCACCCGGTTGCGCCCCGCTGCGACGCACACACCGCGCCTTTTCCACCGTGCCCACCAACGCCACCGAGAGGAGCATCCGCTCGGGATTCGTCGTCGTCTCACCGCCCACGATGGCCACGCCGAATTGCCGCGCCGTCGCCCCCAAGCCGGCGTAGATCGCCTCGACCCACCCCGCATCGAACGCCGGCGGCAGCGCCAGCGTCACGACGGCCGCGGTCGGCAGCCCGCTCATGGCCGCCACGTCGCTCAAACACCGCGCCAGCGCCTTGTGCCCCACCCGCCTTGGATCGGCCTCGCGCGTGAAGTGGATGCCCTCGACCACGGCGTCCGTCTTGAACAGCACCCAGCGATCAGCCAGCCCCAGGTCGAGCACGGCACAGTCATCGCCCGGACCGGCCACGACGGCGGCGTTCGACGGCAGGCAACGGCACAGACGTTGGATCAGTTCGAATTCGTTCACGAGGGACCATCCGCTCACGTCCACGGCGCCGCATCGGTGTCGAGCACGAGGAGGGAGAAGTTAACGACGTTGAAGCCCGCGTGGGTCAGCACCGGCACAAGCAGGGCGTCCGTCCGTTCGTAAAGCAGCGTCAGCACGATCGACAAGCCCAGCAGCGGCACGAAGGTCATGACATTAAAATGGATCAACGCGAACAAAAGCGACGTCAGCCACAGAGCCGCCGCCCGGCCGGCCCGGGGGCGGAGCAGCGGGTAAAGGATTCCGCGGAACATCGATTCCTCGGCCAGGGGCGCCAGCACCACGGCCGCCACCGCACTGCAAGTGCGCGGCCCCCAACCGGCGCTGACCTGGATGATCTTCACCGGCTCCTGCTCGACCGGATTCTGCCCCAGCGCCACCAGCAGTTCGGCGCACAGCCGGTTCAAGCCCAGCGCCAACGGCACAATGACCACCGCCGCCACCAGGGCCAGCACCGCCAGCCGTCCGGCACCGGGCCGATCCAGCCCCAAGAACCCCCGCCAGCCGACACCGTGGAGTCCGAGGAATTGATGAACAAAGATCAGCGCCATGCCGTGAAAACTCACGGCACTGACGATGAGCCCGACGAATTGAAGCTGCGCTTCGGTTTGGCCGGGCATCAGTTGCCGCCAGGCCGACAACGTCAGCGCACCCAGGCCCATGCTCATGAGCAAGCCCGCCCCGAGCAACACCACTGCTTCCGGTTTCCACGGTTTTTCCGACAGCACGCCGCGAGGCTAATCGACGGCAATTCGGGTTGACGAGAAAAAGCCGCCCGCGCCTCTCGCGTTTGAATCCACCGGCGCCCGGTCCGTCCAACCACGGCACAAGTGCAAGCCATCGCCATGCGCCATCTGTCCAACGTTCCACCGCCGGAAGGGTGGCAGAGCGATTGGGCCGGCCATCAGCCGCGACGCCGGGGCCGTTTCCCCCGGCGGCGGCTGGCTTTCCTCGGCGCCGCCGGCCGCCTCGACAGCTTCGCGGCGTCGCAAAAGCGCGTGCCGCCGGGGCATCGGAAGCGGTTCGCTTCCTTTCCACCCCGGGGTGCGGCGCTGGCCGTGTGGTTCCTGGCCGTGTGGTCCGCCTTGGCCGCCGACAAAAAGGAGACGGAGGACAAGCCACA
>DATLZF010000800.1:0-2055 GCA_035574135.1 Candidatus Methylomirabilota bacterium | reverse complement strand
GGCGCATTACCAGTGTCTGACTTTCGACAATCGCGGCCTTGGCCGCAGCCAGCCGCCGGGGGGCACACTGTCCATCGGGCAGATGGCCGCGGACGCGCTGGCGTTGATGGACGGAGCCGGTTGGTCGTCCGCGCACGTGGTCGGCCATTCCATGGGTGGTATCATCGCCCAACAACTGGCCCTGACGGCGCGGCCGAGGGTGCGGAGTCTGTCGCTGCTGTGCACGTTTGCGCGGGGGCGCGAGGCCACGCGGTTGACCCCCGGCCTGTTCTGGATCGGGTTGCGCACGCGTGTGGGGACCCGACGGCAGCGTCGCCGCGCCTTTCTCCGGTTTATCGCGCCGCCCGAGGCGCTGGCGCGGATGGATGCTGATGCGTTGGCCGCGCGGCTGGCGCCGTGGTTTGGACATGACCTCGCGGATCAGCCGGCCGTGGTGATGAAGCAGCTCGCCGCGCTGCGCGCTTGCGATTTGGCGTCGCGTCTCGGTGAACTGGCGGCAGTGCCGACGCTCGTGGTCAGCGCTGCGCAGGATCCCCTGGCTCGGCCCGAGAGCGGACGTGCGCTGGCCAGCGGCATTCCCGGGGCGCGCTACGTCGAGCTTTCCGACGCTTCGCACGGCGTGCCGTTGCTCGAGCCGGGCCGCATCAACGACCTGCTGCTCGACCATCTCGCGCGGGTGGAAGCGGCACGGCCTGCCGGCGCGTGAGGCGGTTTGACGCCCAACCCGGGCCGCTGCCGACCGCGCCTGCGACGGAGGGCATCAAGTACGTTGGTTCGAAGCTCCGCCTGCTGCCCCACATTTTGCACCTGATCGGACAGGTGCGGCCGCACGTGGTGCTGGACGGGTTTTCCGGCACCACCCGGGTGTCGCAGGCGCTGGCGCAGACAGGCTACCGCGTCATCGCCAATGACATCGCCCAATGGTCCGAGGTATTCGGTCAGTGCTATCTGCTCAACTCGCATCCGCCCGCGTACTACCAGCCGTTGCTCGATCATCTCAATGCGTTGCCGGGGGAGGACGGCTGGTTCACCGAGCATTACGGAGGGGATGTGGGAGACGGGGGTTCCGCCGGCGGCGCCCGCGCCAAGAAGCCGTGGCAGCGGCACAACACGCGGCGGCTTGACGCCATTCGCGCGGAGATCGGCCGGCTGCGGCTGCCGGAGGTCGAACGGGCCGTGGTGTTGACGAGTCTGATGTTGGCGCTCGACGCGGTGGACAACACGCTGGGCCACTTCGCCTCCTATTTGCGGGGGTGGTCGCGCCGGTCCTTCGCCCCGTTGCGGCTGAAGGTGCCGCGTCTGCTCCGGCGCACCGAAGCGCACGAGGTGCATCGTCGGGACATCTTCGATCTGCTGCCCTGCGGCGAGGTGGACCTGGCATATTTCGATCCGCCCTACGGGTCGAACAACGAGAAGATGCCGCCGTCGCGGGTGCGTTACGCGGCCTATTATCACTTGTGGACGACCGTGTGCCGGAACGATCGCCCGGCCCTCTTTGGCAAGGCGGGCCGGCGCCGGGATACGGCCGATCCGGTGGCGGGCTCGGTCTTCGAGGAATACCGGCGCGACGGGTCGGGCCGGTTTCTTGCGGTCGAAGCGATCCGGCGATTGCTGCGCGAGGTGCGGGCGCGGCATGTTTTGCTGTCGTACAGTTCGGGTGGACGCGCCACTGCGGAGGAACTGCACGAGGCCATGATGGCGGCGGGCCGGATTGTCGCGGCGATGGAGATTGACTACCGGCGAAACGTGATGTCCGGCATGCGCTGGACTCATCGATGGATTCGGGAAGCCGCCCAGCCCCACAGGGAGTTCCTCTTCCTCATCGAGAAGTCGTAACGCAGGCTTTCCTGCGAGGCGCTCCGGCGACACGAATCCCGCCGTGTGTAAGGTGGCGGGGCCGAAATCCGGTGGCCAGCGGGCCGGTGATGCGCTACATGCTCGGCTCATGAGATCACGCGTTTGGCTTTCGTGGGGGCTGCTTTTGAGTGGGTTCATCGGAGGTGCGGCCAACGGGTCGGTTGCGGTCCGATCTGGTGACGCCCGGCTGGCGGCCAT
>DATLZF010000799.1:0-2432 GCA_035574135.1 Candidatus Methylomirabilota bacterium | reverse complement strand
CCCCAGGCTCAGATCGATGCCGCCGCTGACGATGATCAGCGTCATGCCGAGGGCACACACCGCCACCACCACGGTCTGGGTGAGCACGATCTTGCAATTGCGCCCGGTGAGGAAGTTGTCGCGCACCTCGGGGTTGAGGGAGAACAAGCCCAGCACCAAAGCCAGGCCGGCGAGCGGGCCGAGGGCGTTCAAAAGGCGTCGCCAGGGCACTCGAGGAACGAGGGAGTTCGACGGGGCACTCATGAGTCTGCACCGGCAGTATCTTGGGCGGCCGTCGGCGTCGCCTCATCCGTCTGCCCGATGGCGGCGGCCATGATGGCGTGCTCCGTCCATTGCTCGACGGGCCGTACCTCGTGCAAGACCCCGCGGCACATGACACCAATCGAGTCGCACACGCCAAGCAGCTCTGGCAGGTAGGAACTGACAAAGACCACCGCGCGTCCTTCGGCCGCCAGCTCGCCCATCAGCCGGTAAATCTGCGCCTTGCTGCCGACGTCGATGCCCCGCGTCGGTTCGTCGAGCAGCAGCACACGGGCATCGTGATGAAGCAACCGGCCCAGGGCCACCTTCTGCTGGTTGCCGCCGGAGAGTTCGCCGACGGTCTGGCGAGGACCGCGCGTTCGCACCTCCAGCCGGCGAATCCAGTCAGCCGCCACTGTCTCCTGCCGCCGGCGCAGGATGAAGCCGCCCCGGCACACGGGCGCAAACCGGCTGAGCACCAAATTGTCCGCCACGCTGCGATTGAGCATGAGTCCCTCCTCCTTCCGGTTTTCACTCAGCAGGCCGATGCCCGCGTTCAACCGGGCTCGCGGATGACCGGGCCGGGCCGGGTGGCCTTCGATCAGCAGGGCGCCGCCGGTGATGCGATCGAGCCCGAACACGGCGCGGAGCGTTTCGGTGCGACCGGCGCCGACAAGCCCGGCGAGGCCGAGAATTTCCCCGGCGCGCAGCGTGAAGGTGGCCGAGCGGGGTTTGTTCGCGCCGGCCAGGTGGCGCACCTCCAGCAGCGGCGCGCCCAGAGCGTGGGGCCGTCGCGGATAGATCTCCGTGACGTCGCGTCCCACCATCAACCGGATCAGGTCCGCGGGCGACGCGCCCTTCATCTCGCCGGAGCCCACGGATGCGCCGTCGCGGAGCACGGTGTAGCGATCGCAGACGCGCCGGCACTCTTCGAGGAAATGGCTGATGTAAATGACGCTCACCCCCCGCGCACGCAGCTTGGCGATGACGCGGAAGAGGTTCTCCGCGTCCACCTGCGTGAGGCTGCTCGTCGGCTCGTCCATGATCAGCACACGCGGTTGCCCCACCAGCGCGCGCGCAATCTCGACCACCTGCTGTTGGGCCAGGGGCAGGGCGCCGGCCGGGGTCGTCAGCGGGATGGATGGCTGGTGCAGCTCCGCCAGGGCCGCCGCCGCCAGGGCGCGGCGCCGGCGGCGATCCAGCCAACCGCACCACGCCGGCTCGGAGCCGAGCAGGATGTTCTCCTCCACGCTCAGATGCGGCGCGAGCGTCAGCTCCTGATGGATCATGGCAATGCCCTGCCGCCGGGCGTGCAGCGGATTAGCCGGCACGAAGGGCCGGCCATCCACCCGGATGCGGCCGGCATCCGGCTCGCAGGCGCCGCTGAGAATCTTCATCAACGTGCTCTTGCCCGCGCCGTTTTCGCCGATGAGGGCGTGCACTTCGCCGGGTGCGACCCGCAGCGACACGTCCACCAACGCCAGCGTCGATCCGAACCGCTTGCTCACGCCCTCCATGAACAGCCGCGGCGGCGGCGCGCCGGGAACGGCGCAGTCGGGCGGCCTGGAGTCGTGAACGGTGGACACGCGCCTATTTCAGAAGCACGAAAGGCGTCCGCGCAAGTCTTCCATGCGGCCGGGCAGTTGGTGCGAAGGAACCGGTGGGCAACCCTGCTCCTGGTCTTGTTCTCGCCCCGGGTGGGGGACTATTCCACGATCACGATGCGGTAGAAGCGATGCGGTCTTGTCCCGAGGGTGTCGCTCACGCTCATTGAGGTCGAGGTGGCGACCGCCGGGTCGCCCAGCGGCAGCCATTGGGCATCTTTGAGGTCGTTCTTGTACTCCACCTGATAAGTCCGCCCCACAATGGTGGCGAAACTCAGAGTGAGCCCGTCATCGGTCACGACGACGGTGGAGCGCAGGGCGGGCCGAACCTCCACGGTGAAACTCCGGGTGCCGCGAGCCGGCGGCGTCCCGTCGTCAGTCACGCGCACGGTGACGCGGTTGGTGCTCGGCGACTGGATCGGGAGCGGCGTCCAGGAGAACACGCCGTCGGCGGTGAGAGCCGAGCCGGTGGGGCCCTCCACCAGGTCGAACGCGAGGGCTTGCGGCGGCTCGTCTTCATCGTGGGCGGTGACGGTGAGGAACAAGGTCTCACCCAGCACGATGACGCGGTCGGCGATGGGATCGATG
>DATLZF010000798.1:0-2408 GCA_035574135.1 Candidatus Methylomirabilota bacterium | reverse complement strand
ACGCAGCCGAATGACGTGGGCATGCCCGGTCGTGGTGCCGGTCAGGTGGGTGGCCGGCGCGATGCCGTGCAATTTCACATCCCGCTCCCACTGTCGTGGTGCCCCCATCGCTACCCTGCTGCCTGGGCCCGGACCGTGCCGGGGATGCCGGGGGAAAAGTCTTTCGCATTGAGTCCTGATGGGTTTCGGCCAATAACACGGCCGTTGAAACCAAACGTTCACCGCGGGTGCTGCGCTCGTCGCTCGGCCACGGCTGTGGAGTCTGGAATTCCGTCGTGGCACCGCCGCCGCCCGGCAGGACTGCGTTCGAAGGTGCGACGCTGGCTGGTTGTGGTGACTCTGTTGGGGATGGCGGGGGCAGTCACATCGCGGGCGGCCGAGCTGGCCGTTGCTGCCGCATCGGATCTGAAGTACGCGCTGGACGAACTGGTGGCGGAGTTTCGCACGAACCAGCCCGGCACACGTGTCCGGGTCACGTATGGCTCGTCCGGTAACTTCTTCGCCCAACTTCAGAACCGCGCTCCGTTTGATCTCTACTTGTCGGCGGACCTTGATTATCCGCGTCGCCTGGCCGCCGCCGGGCACGCGCTGGACACCAACGTGTTCCTTTACGCCATCGGGCGCATTGTTGTCTGGGTACCCAGCTCCTCCTCGGTAGATGTCGAGCAGATGGGCGTGCAGTCTCTCGTGGCCCCATCGGTAAAAAAGATCGCCATCGCCAATCCCCGTCATGCGCCCTACGGCCGAGCGGCGGTGGAGGCCATGAAATCCCTCCGAATCTACGATCATGTCGAGCCGCAGCTGGTGCTGGGCGAAAACACAGCGCAGGCCGCGCAATTCGTGCAGGCGGGCGGGGCCGACCTGGGCATCATCGCGTTGTCGCTGGCTCTGGCCCCGCCGTTGCGGTCGGCAGGCCGATTCTGGGAGGTGCCGCTGGAGGCGTATCCGCGGATGGAGCAGGGCGGGGTGATTCTGAGGTGGACGAAGGAAGCCGGCGCCGCGCGGACTTTTCGCGACTTCGTGCTGGGGCCGCGCGGACGAGGCGTGTTGAAGCAGTATGGGTTTTTCCCGCCGGAGCAGTGAGGCATGGACTGGGAAGCGATTGGACTGAGTGTGCGGCTTTCGGCCTGTACGACCCTGCTGCTGGTGGTGCTGGGGCTGCCGCTGGGATGGTGGCTGGCGCACACGCGCTGGCGCGGGCGGTTCCTCGTCGAAGCGGTGGTGGCGTTGCCCATCGTTCTTCCGCCGACGGTGCTGGGCTATTACGTGCTCCTGGCAATCGGGCCGCTGAGTCCGCTGGGACAATTCTATGAATCGCTGTTCGGGCATCGGCTGCCGTTTACCTTCCAGGGACTGCTCGTGGCGTCCGTGCTCTACGGCCTGCCGTTTGCAGTGCAGCCCTTTGCCAGCGGCTTCGCAGCGGTGGACCGACGGATGTTGGAGGCTTCCTGGTGCCTCGGCGTGGGGCGGCTGGCGACATTTTTCCGCGTGGCGTTGCCGCTGGCGTGGCCGAGCGTGCTGGCGGGCATGGTCTTGAGCTTTGCCCACACGGTGGGCGAGTTCGGCGTGGTGCTGATGATCGGCGGGAACGTGCCGGGCGTCACCCGCACGGTGTCGATCTCCATTTATGACGAGGTACAGGCGCTGAATTACGGCGCTGCGAACCAGACCGCTCTGGCCATGTTGATCTTTTCATTTGCTGTGCTCGCCGCCACCTACGGCCTGCAGCGCCGGTTCATCCGCGTATGGCCGATGCGTTGACAGCCCGGTTTGTGCGGGCGTTTCCCGGAGGCACGACGATTCGCGCCGAGTTGAATCTCCCGGCACGCGGCCCGGCGGTCACGGTTCTTTTCGGGCCGTCGGGTTGTGGCAAGACCACGGTGCTGCGGTGCCTGGCCGGGTTGGAGCACCCGCAGGCGGGCCAGATCGTTGCGGGCGCGGAAACCTGGTTTGACGCTTCGCGCAGCATCTGCCTCCCGCCCCAACAGCGGGGCATCGGGTTCGTGTTTCAGCAGCCCGCGCTCTTTCCGCACCTGACCGTCTCGGGCAATATCGGCTACGGGTTGCATGGACTGACGACAGCCGAACGCCGCCAGCGGGTGGGGGAAATCCTGGAACGACTCGGCCTGACGGGCCTGGAGCGGCGTCATCCGCGCGAACTGTCCGGGGGCCAGCAGCAGCGCGTGGCGCTGGCCCGCGCCCTGGTGACCCGCCCGCGACTGTTGCTGCTGGATGAGCCTCTTTCCGCTCTCGATGCGCCGCTGCGCGAGGAAATGCGCGGTCAACTCCGGCAGTTGCTGGCTGCCTGCAACGTGCCCGTGCTTCTGGTGACTCATGACCGCGCGGAAGCTCTGGCGCTGGGCGATGAGCTCGTTGTCATGTGCGGCGGTAGCGTGCGCCAGGCGGGG
>DATLZF010000797.1:0-4354 GCA_035574135.1 Candidatus Methylomirabilota bacterium | reverse complement strand
CATCGGCCACCGCCTTGCAGAGCTCGAAGACCCGCCGCGCCTGGCTGCCCAGAGTGGGATAAAAAGTCTGCATCGTGCGCAGGCACAGTTCGACAGAGCGGTGGAGATTCTGCTCGAGGGCACCGTTGAGACGCGCCAACGCTTCGTTCTGCCCCGCCACACGCGCAACCTGCTCCTCGAGGGCCTTGTTCACCCGCGTCAACTTCTCATTGATGGAGAGCGTCGCCGCTTGAAGCATCGCGTTCTTGCAGATCAGTTCATACCGCTGGACGGCGTTCCTCACGGTGGCGAGCAGCTCTTCGCGCAGCCACGGTTTGACGACGAACCGGTAAATCTCACCTTTGTTGATGCAGTCGATGACGGTGTCCAGGTTTAGGACCGCCGTGATGAGGATGCGCGTGGCGTCGGGCTGCAATTGTTTGACCTGGGCGAGGAACTCCAGCCCCGTCAGCATGGGCATGTTCTGATCGGTGATGACCACCGAGAACATGTCGTGCTTGAGCAGCGTGAGGGCCTGCACGGCGTTGGGGGCCGTGCGCACCTGGTAGCCCTCCCGCCCCAAGGTTTCTCCCAGGGCGGCCAGCACCGCCTCCTCGTCATCCACCACCAGAATGCTGTGCATTCCGTTGTTGTCGTTGTCCGTATCCCTCATGATCCGGGTCCCTTCCTCCGTTCACGCAGCCAGCACGTCCTTGAGCCTTTGCAGAATCAGATCCCGCTGAACATCGGGGGCGATCACCAGATCGGCCAGCGTTCGTAAGGACTCGGGGACATCGTCGCCGTCTCCACCGACGATTTGCAGGACCAGCCTCAGGGCGGGCAGGCGGGCGCGTACCGCGCGCAGCCACGCCTCCAGCCCCGTGTCCTTGGGCTCGAAGATCACGAACAGCGCCGCAAACGGCTGGTCTGACGAGCGGCACAGGCCGTCCGCCTCGTCACGGGAGAAAGCCACCGCCACATGGTAGCCCTCGACGCGCAGGAGCTCGGCCGTGCCATCGAGCATCGCACCGAGCGAGCCGACGAGAAGAATGCGGGATCGGACGGCCACAGACTCCCGGCGCGCGACATCGGCCTCGGCCTCGGTGAAGTCCGCTTGGGGCAGCCAAATGTGGAATTTGCTCCCGACGGATTCGACCGATTCCACCGAGATGGCGCCGAGATGCTTCTCCACGAAGAGGCGGGCGTTGTAAAGGCCGAGGCCGGAGCCCTTGTTGAGCGGCTTGGTGGTGAAGAACGGATCGAAGATGCTCGAGATTTGCTCAGCCTTGATGCCGCAACCCGTATCCTCGACGGACAGCACGGCGCAGGGCGACCGCGGTATGACACCTTGGAGGTGGGCGGCCGCCGGTGGCTGCGGGTGCATGGAAGTTCGTAGGGTCAACCGGCCCGTTTGCGGCATGGCGTCCACCGCGTTCAGAACCAGGTTGATTACGACCTGGCGGAACTCGACGGCATCGAGATAAACGGGCAGCGGTTCCGGGCACAGCACCAGTTCGAAGGACATCCGGCGCGGGATGATCTTGCGCGTCAGTTCCGCCAGATCCGTGGCCAGATCGTTGAGATTGTGATAGTTGTTTTCGCCCGTCCGCCCCTGGTGCAGGTTGATGATGCGATGCACCAACTGGCTGGCTTGCTGCGAGCTCTTCCGGATCAGGCCCAACCCCTCGTGAAACGGATGCTCGGGTTCGATCTCGGCGAGGAAGGATTCGGTGAGCGCGTGAATGCCGGCCATGACGTTGCCGAAGTCGTGCGCGAGTCCCATCGTCACCACCGACAGGGTTTCTTTCCACGCCGCTGAGGACAGCCTCTTTTCTGCAATGGTCTGGCGCGTCACATCCAGCCACACCCCTTCGTAACCCAAAAGCAGCCCGCCGCGGCTAAGGATGGGCTGGCGGTGTTCCATCACGTAGGTGATCCGTCCGGTCGCCAGATGCCGAACCCGGAATGTCGTCGTAACCGTCTGGCCTGACCGCACGGCTTCCCGGATGTTCCGGCGCAACTCTTCGGCGTCGCCCTCGTGAACGCGCTGCCAGAACTCCTGGGGCTGCGATTGCCAATCGGCCACCGACACCCCCGTCAGCTCCTCGATGCGGGGACTGACAAAACGAAAACTGAAATCAGGTCGCTGGCTGAAGATCACGCCCGGCCATCGGTCCGTCAGGTTCTTGAGCTGCGACTCCGCGCGCAGCAGGCGAACGAACATCTCCCGGCGGGCCGACTCCGAACGGAGGTACTCGTCCCACGTGGCCTCCTCCAAATCCCCGAGAGGCGGGAGGATCGAGTCGATGCGGACGAACGTATTGAGAGCGTTGCGAGCACGTTCGATGCGGTGACACTGGGGGGGAGCGGCGGGAGCGGCCGTCTCCCTCACCACAATCGCGGCCACCGGTCCGGGGTCCGCCTGAAGCGTCTGGAGCGGAACGGCCCAATCGGCGCAGCGATCGGTCAGCAACTGCCAGAGTGAAACGCCGATCAGTTCGCCCGGTCCTCGCTCCAGCCAGATGCCAAGGCTTTCGTTGACATGCACAATGCCGCCTTGCGGATCCAGAATCGCCCAGCCGCCCTCGAGCCAGCGCCCTCCTTGAACCCGGTTCAGCGCCCGGTCCACGGAAGCGGCCGGCAGCGGGATCGCGCGCGGAAACAAGGCAGCCGCGGACCCCGACGGGCTCAGGAGCGAAGCCTCCGCACCACATGACAAGGTTGAGTGAGTTGCCTTCACCGCAAGCGACCGGTACCCGGGCCCTGCAATAATCGGCGACGGGAACGATTCCTTAACCACGATGGCCGTGCGCGAGTGGCTTCCATGCTGCGGCGAACGGAAAGTCAGGAGAACGACTGCCAGTGAGCCACGCGGCCGAGATCCGGCACGTAGCTACGATGCACGCGGCGCAGATTCCGGCCGGCCTGACCGAGGCGGTCCAGTTCCGCGGTGGCGCGGTCCCGCAACCGGGCGAGAAGATCGAGGTTCCGGCGTTCCAGATCGATGAGTTCGTTCAGGAGAACGCGGACCCGGCTTTCCTGCCCGTCCTGTGCGCACGCCGCACCGGAATCGAGCCGAGCCTGCTCCGCCGCGCGGGTGATGCGAGGTTGAAGATCGCGCTTGGCGGCCTGGCATTCCTCCACGCGCACCCAGTCCGCCGTGCCAATGGCTTCGGTCTCCAGCACCGTCCACCGGCGCCACTGCAAGTAAAGGTCCTGAAGCTCGTGCCGCGGGGTCATGGTGACGGCGATAGTTGACTCGAGGAAACCGGGCCCGCAGTGGCCTCTTGGCCCCCTCCGCTCCGGAGCATTTCCGCCCAGGCGTCGCGCAGAACGGTCAGGCGCTTGATCACATCCAACAGGCCAGCCTCGGACTTCCGGACGTTGCTTTCCTGGAGGCGGGTATCCATGTAGAGGTAGAGGCGGCGCATGGTGGCCGCGAATTCGCCGCCTTCCTCCAGGTTCAAGGCCTGATCCATCTCGGCGATGATGGCCTGGGCGCGCTGGATGTTGTTGTTGATCGTCTCGTTGAATTCCTTCGGATCCTCCTTCGAGAAACCGAGACGCGCCTGTTCGAGGAACCGGATGGCGCCATCGTAGAGCAGCAGGACCAACTGGCCCGGGGAAGCGGTTTGCGCGGAGACTTGACGATAGGACTGCCAGGGGTTGGCCCGGTGGAACATGCGCTGGAATCAGAATTCACCCTGCTCGTGGTAGAGCGTGAGGGCAAGCAGGTGAGAAATCTTCTGAATCGTTTCCGGCGGCGGATAGTTCACATCCCCCACCAGTTGGGCCGCCCGCTCGACCATGTCCGCCCGTGAATCCGGCGTTTTCTCCAGCGCCCGGTGCAGAGCGCGGGCGTTCTCGAGGGTGACCTCATCGCGGGCCGTTTCAGCCTCCCGCGCTACAGGCTTCTGCGGCGGTGTCCTGCCCACCGAATCGATGTTCGAATGGAATCTGACTTCCATAGGTTGCTACTCGTTCTGGCAGGTTTTTTTCACGTCCTGTCGGACCTTCACATTCTATAACGGCACGCACGCTCCCGAACTTAAACTCATTCTGCCTCTCATCGTGCCGGCAGGGTGGTCAGGACGGCACTGACGGTGTATTCGGCAAACTGCCGTGGCGATCTGAGCACCGTGGCGGAGTTGGCCCGAGGCACAGCCAAGGGCGCTTCCGGCGCGGCATACAGCCGTGCCGCTCGCACCACGGTGGGATCGTTGCAGTCGAAAACCTCGTCAACCGACCACAGAATCCGTGGCCGGGACGCGTCCACCAGTTGCAGATGCCAGCCAATCAGGAGTGGTGGGTAGGCACGGTAATGAGTCAGGCGGCAAAAGAGCACCCCATCGCACCCGGAGGCCTCGCGGAGTTG
>DATLZF010000796.1:0-3765 GCA_035574135.1 Candidatus Methylomirabilota bacterium | reverse complement strand
ACGGCCCCGGACTGGAAATCCTTCAGCGCTCGGAGACGCTGGTTCTGGGACCGGTTTGAATGGAGCGTGGCCGTGCGCACGCCCGCGCGTTCCAGTTGCCGCGCGAGCTTGTCCGCCCCGTGCTTGGTGCGAGTGAAGACCAGCACCATGTCCAGACCCGGGTCCCGCAATAGATGCATGAGCAGACTCATCTTGGCCTGGGGCGCGACCTCATAAACAAACTGCGCGACGGTGTCCGCGGGGTTGGAACGCCGCCCGATCTGGACCCGCTTCGGCGTCCGCAGGAACTCGTGCGTCAATGCCTCGATCTCCGGCGACAGGGTGGCGGAGAACAGGAGGGTCTGCCGAGTTCGCGGCAGCACCCGCACGATCCGTCGGATGTCAGGCAGGAAGCCCATGTCGAGCATCCGATCCGCTTCGTCCAGGACGAGGAACTGAAGACTGGCGAAGTTGCCGAAACCCTGCCCCATCAGATCCAGCAGCCGTCCCGGCGTGGCGACGACGATGTCCGCTCCCGCCCGCAGAGCCTGCTTTTGCGGGGTTTCGCCGACGCCACCGAAGACGGTGGCTACGCGAAGAGGAAGATGGCGGGCGTAGGCCCGAACGTTTTCATCGATTTGCACCACCAACTCGCGTGTTGGAGGGACGACGAGGGCCCGCGTGCCGCCCCGCTGGCCGGAAGCCGCAGGCGATTCCAGCCGCGTCAGGATCGGCAGGGTAAAGGCCGCCGTTTTGCCGGTGCCGGTCTGGGCGATGCCGATGAGGTCATGGCCGGCCAGAATCGGGGGAATGGCGGCGACCTGAATGGGCGTCGGCTCGGTGTAGCCCGCTTCCTGAATGGCTTTGAGGATGTTGGCTTCAAGGCCCAGGGCGCGAAAAGGCATGGGAGGTAAGGTTGGCCCGCGCCAACCGGGGCGGGCGGTCCTCAGCCAAGCCGCCAGGTGATGCGCGCCTTGTTCAGGTCGTAGGGCGACATTTCCATCTTGACGCGGTCTCCGACCGTGAGACGGACGAAACGCTTGCGCATCTTGCCGGAGATGGTGGCGAGCACGAGATGGCGATTGTCCAACTCGACCCGAAACATTGTGCCGGCCAAGACCGCATGAATGCGGCCTTGCACTTCAATATGTTCTTCTTTCATCAGTGATCCCGAGGGAACTGCCAACCCGCAGCTTGAGACGCGATCCTGGCGCAGGGAAACCCCGCGTCGTCAGGGGACGAAACGAGGCCCGGCAACACCGGGCCTTACTCCTCGACAGGGTTCAGCCTAATAGCGGTTGCGGCGCCCGCCGCCGGAATCATGCCGGCCCCCGCCCCCGCCGTATTCGCGCCGCCCACCGCCGCCACCACCACCGGGCGGGCGTTCTTCGCGCGGACGGGCGATGTTGACCGTGATGCTGCGTCCATCGAGGCTGGCGCCATTCATGGCTTCGATCGCCTTGTGAGCCTCTTCGGGGGTGCCCATGGTGACGAAACCAAAGCCCCGCGGCCGACCGGTTTGACGATCCATCATGAGGTTGACCTCGATGACCGTACCGTGAGCGGCGAAGGCGTCCTGCAGGTCGTTCTCGGTGAGGTTGAAGGAGAGGTTCCCCACAAACAACTTTGAGTTCATTTTGTCTTTGTTCTGTCCAGACTCACTCTCCGCCTAGCAGACTGTTCCCGTCCGTCGGGTTTCAAATCGTCACTGAACCGAGTTCACCTGAGATTCACCAGGCCTTTGGGGGGCAAGCTATCTAACAGACTGCGAAGACAATGCCCACCGCCCGAGACAAAAGGCAACAAGGATTCTTCGGCCCTCAGGTCCGTAAAACCCCCGGCACCCCACCGACACGAGATTGCGCCGGGCCGGGCCGGGGCGGTAAGGTCGTGCCGGTGTGATTGGCCCCGTCGAACTTGCCCCGTCCGGTCCCGATCTGGTGTCCCAGGTCGAGGAGATTTTTTCGCCGACGGGCGTTTTCTCCAAGGCCAGCAACTTCGAGTATCGCCCCCAGCAACAGGAGATGGCCGTGGCTGTGGCCCGCGCGCTCATGCACGGCCAGCACCTCCTGGTCGAGGCCGGCACCGGTGTCGGCAAAAGCTTCGCCTACCTCGTGCCGTCCATTCTTTTCGCCCTCGCCCGGAACAAGAAGGCCGTCATCTCCACCCACACCATCAACCTCCAGGAGCAACTGGTGGAAAAGGATCTGCCCGTGCTGGCGCGGGTCTTGCCGGTGAAGTTCAGCTACACCATGCTCAAAGGGCGGCAGAATTATCTCTGCACCCGGCGCCTCCACAAGGCCATGCAACAGGCCGACGGGCTCTTCACCAGTTCCGAACAGGCCGAACTGCAGCGCATCTACGAATGGTCCAAGACCACCCAGGACGGCAGCCTGTCCGACTTCCACACCGAACCGGACGCCAAAGTCTGGGCGCAGGTCTGCTCCGAGCGCGGTCTGTGCACGCCCAAGTTGTGCGGTGCCGCCAGCGAGTTCGCCAAGACCGGCACCCCCTGCTTCTTCCAGCGCGCCCGCAATCGCATCCTTGCGGCGGATGTTCTCGTGCTGAATCACACGCTCTTCTTCACCCTCCTCGGCGGCGTGGACGAGGAACAGGAGGGCGGCATCCTGTTCAAAAACGACTTCGTGATCTTCGACGAAGCGCACACCGTCGAGCAGGTCGCCGCCCGCCACATCGGCCTCGGCGTGTCGAGCGGGCAGATGCGCTTCGCGCTGCAGCGACTCTGGAATCCCCGTACGGAGAAAGGATTGCTGGCCACCCTGCGCCAGGGCAAGGCAGTCCAGGTGGTGGCCGAGGTGCTGAAGGCATCCGACCAGTTCTTCGCCCACCTCGAGGAAGCTTGTGACCAACTGGTCCGCGAACAGAAACCGGCGCCCCGCGGCCCAGAAACCGGCAGCGGCGGCGACGACCGGCGCTCCTGGTCCGAACTACGCATTCGACGCCCCGACATCATTGCCGACACCGTCACCCTGCCTCTACAGCGCCTCCGCGAGACGGTCAGCGACCTCATCAAATCCTCCGAAGACAAGGAGACCGGCACCGAACTGGCCGAGTGCAACCGGCGGCTGCTGGACCTGCGGGAAGGCATTTCCGGCTTCCTCAAGCAAGCCGCCGAGGGCTACGTCTATTGGGTCGAGCGCACCGGCAAGGCCCACAAAAACCTCTCCATCAACGCCGCGCCGGTCGATGTCGCCGACTACCTCCGCCGCCGGCTCTTCGCCGCCCGCACCTCGGTGATCATGACCAGCGCCACGCTGTCGGTCTCCTCCCGAAACACCCCTCCCACCCACGCTGCCTCCGGGTCCGGACGCCGCGGACATCTCGATCACCGGCCCGCCGCCGGCGGCCTCGACTACTTTGCACGCCGAGTCGGCGGCGAAGTGGCGGAGAAGCTCCAGGTCGGTTCGCCCTTCGACTACGAGCGCCAGATGCGCCTCTTCGTGGTCACCAAGATGCCCGACCCGCGCGAACCTGGTTACCAGGACGCGCTGGTGCACTGGATCGAGCACTTCGTGAAGCAGACCCACGGCAAGGCGTTCGTCCTCTTCACCAACCACCGGCTCATGCAGGACGTGGCCGGCCGCATGAAGCCTTTCTTCGAGCGGCTCGGCATCCGCTGCCTCGTCCAGGGCACCGGCACCCCCCGCTCGACCCTGCTCGAACAGTTCAAAGACGACATCGACTCGGTGCTCTTCGGCACGGACAGCTTCTGGCAGGGCGTGGATGTGCCCGGCGAGGCGCTCAGCAACGTCATCATCACCCGCC
>DATLZF010000795.1:0-5311 GCA_035574135.1 Candidatus Methylomirabilota bacterium | reverse complement strand
TGGGAGATGATGGCGGTGAGGATGTTGTTGAAATCGTGGGCGATGCCGCCGGCCAACGCTCCCACTGCCTGCGTCTTGCGGGCCTCGTAAGCGACCTTCTCCATCTGCTGCGGCAGGGAGACATCGCGGATGACCGCCGTGTAGAGCCGGCGGCCGTTGGCCGCCATGCAGGTGACCGAGGCTTCGAGCGGATACGTTTCGCCAGTGGGCTCCCGACCCTCGATGCGCCGGACCGCCTTGGGCAAGTTGTTGGAGAAATCCAGTTCGGATAGTTTGACCTGCGCCAAGGCCTCCGCCAGTGCCGGAAACCGTGCGACCGGCTGGCCAATAGCGCCGGAAACCGGACAACCGAACATCTTCGCTGCCGCCTCGTTGAGGAAGGCGACTGCTCCCGCGTCATCCACGCTGACGATGGCGTCGTCCAAGGAGTTGATGATGGCTTGCAGGTCCACTTCCATGCGCTTGATCTCTTCCAGCGGGTCGGTGAGATGTCGAACTCGGCCCGCTGTGGCGGGAGGATAGAGATTGATTGACAACATTTGAACCGAAAAGAGATAGTTTTTCGTCGCCCGGCCAAAGACAACGGAATGTATAAAGCAGCGACCCCTGCGCAGCCTCGATCCAAGGGCCTCACTACGGCCCGTCGCCGCTCAATCCATGTCGCCCGGGAAGCAAGCGCACAACCGGGCCCGCCCTGGGCGAGGCTCCTCCAGCACTGGCCCGGGGTCTTGTTTCGGCAGCGGGCCGATCTTAGCTTTGAGTACATCAGCCCGCAGGTGCAGGAGTTCACGGGCCTGAGCCCGCAGGAGTTCCAAGGGGACGCCGAGGCGTTCTGGAAGGTCGTTCACGAAGCCGATGCCGAAGGAGTGCGCGGCCGGATGCAGCACGGTTCGCGTTCCCCCACGGGGCGTGCGTCGAGTTTCCGGATCCGCAACGCTCGCACCGGGCGGGTGACCTACCTCGCGGAATTCCGCCAGCCCGTCGTGGATGACCAAGGGCACCTAATCGGCTACGAAGGGTTCTGGCAGGACATCACCCGGCAAACGGTTTCCGAGCGCCGTCTGGCGGCCGCCGCCTGGAAGGAAACGTTGGGCGTCCTCACCATGGGGCTGGCTCACGATTTCAACAACATGATCGCTGGCATTCACTCTCTGAGTGATTCGTTCCTTCGCCAGATCGACTCGAATCATCCCTTCCACGAGGGACTGGAATTGATTCGTCGAAATGCCGAGAGCGCCTCTCAGCTCGTCCACCGGATCGTCAATCTCCATCGCGGCCGCACCGGAGATCGCGGTTATCACGACCTGAATGGCATCGTCGCCGACACGTCGGATCTGTTGCAGAAGATCGTTCCCAAACGGATCGCCCTGTCCGTGCGCCTGGCGGATCGTCCCCTGCCTCTTTATGTGGACGCGGTCGAGTTGCGCCAGATCATGATCAACCTCGCTTTGAACGCGGTGGACGCCATGCCAGCCCAGGGCACGTTGCGATTCGAAACCTCCTTCCATGACGAGGTGCCAGCCTTCGAGAATCACCACGGTCGCGTTGGCCGGCTGCCCGCTGCCTGCCTGTCCATCGCCGACACCGGCTGCGGCATCAAGCCGTACCACCTCCCCAGCATCTTTGACCCTTTCTTCACGACCAAGACCCGCAATAAGGGCTGCGGGCTGGGCCTGTACAACGCCCGCGTGTTCGTGGAACAGCATGACGGCGCCATCTCGGTGGACTCGGCGGAGGGCCTCGGCACGACCTTCCGGGTGTGGCTGCCGGTTTCCAATCTGACGGAGGCCGACCCAACTCCGGTCAGCCCGGGCCGCCGGCGCAATCTGCTCGTCGCGGGAACGGAGACACGCACGTGCCAATCGATCGCCGAATTCTGGCGGCAACAGGGCTACCAGGTCGTCGTCGGGTGCCCCGACCTCCTCGATCAACTGCAATCGGCCGAGCACCAGTTCGACGGCGTTCTGCTACTGGCCGAGCCGCACTCGACGAGCTGGCGACCGCTGTTTGAATTCATCCGCCGCGAGCGTTTGCCGTGGCGGACCATTCTTCAGGTGATCGGACGCAATCAGGACGAGATGGACACTCGGATGCTCGTCAACGCCGACCTTGTAATTTCAGAGGACATGCCCGAAGCGGAACTGGTGAAACGAATGGACGCCCTGTGGCGTTCGCCGGTGAGGTCCTCCGCATGAACCCGACCCCCGGGCCGCTCCCCGTACGCGTCCTCGCCGTGGACGACGAGGAGATCGTGCTGGTCGCCCTCCGCGAAACCCTGCGCCAGCAGGGTTATAGTGTGGTGACGGCCCAGGGAGTGGTGGAGGGGCTGGAGCGGCTGCAGAAAGAATCGTTCGCCGTCATCCTCAGCGATCAGATGATGCCCGGGTTGACGGGCCTCGAGTTTCTTGCCCAGGCGCGCAAGCTCCAGCCGGAGGCCAGCCGGCTGTTGATCACCGCCGAGTTGAACGTGAACACGGTCATCGATGCCATAAACAAGGCGGAGATTTTCCGTTTCATCCTCAAGCCGTGGCAGCGCGACGAGTTCCTCGGCACCGTCAAGGCCGCCGCCGAGCGTCACCAAGCGCTCGTCCGCGTCAAGGAACGCCTGGCCCTGGCCCTGGCCGAAAACGACTGCCTGCGAACGCGAATCAAGGAACTGGAACGACTGGTCGGCGAAACCCGACCCGACTGAAATCCGCCGCGAACCGACGGTCCGTAGTTCCCCTCTTTCTCTCGCGCCAAAATCGGGCTTCCCTCCCCCAACAGCCCGCGATACGAATAAACCGATGCCGATTGAGAAAATCATCGTGCTCGAGGATGATCTGATCGTCCGCAAGAGCCTGGAACAGCAACTGCGTTACAAGCGCTACGACGTCGCTTCCGCCACCAACATCGCCGAGGCCGAGGACCTCTTGGGCAAGGATAACTTTGACCTGATGATCGTGGACGTAAAACTCCCCGATGGTTCGGGCATCGACCTGCTCAAGCAAATCCAGGGACGCCCGGCCCGGCCGCTGGTGGTGATGATTTCCGCCGCCGCCACCGTGGACCTGGCCGTCGAGTGTATGCACAACGGCGCCTTCACCTTCCTGGCCAAGCCGTTCTCGCCGGAGCACCTGGCCGCCGTGCTCAAGAAGGCCGAGGAGCACAGTCAGTTGGTGAAGGTGGCTCAGTACCTGAGCCAGGGCGACGACCCTGACACGGGCATCGAACTGCTCGGCAAAAGCCCCGGCATGGAAGAGGTGCGGCAGTTGATCCGCAAGGTTGCCCGCACCCAGGCCACCGTCCTGATCCAGGGCGAGAGCGGCACCGGCAAGGAACTCGTCGCCCGCGCCCTTTACCGGCAGAGCCCCCGTGCCGGCATGCCGTTCATCAAGGTCAACTGTGCCGCCATTCCCGAGAACCTCATCGAAAGCGAGTTCTTTGGCCATGAGAAGGGTGCGTTCACCGGCGCCATCAACAAACGCGAGGGCCGCTTCGAGCTGGCCCACGGCGGCACCATCCTGCTCGACGAAATCAGCGAAATCTCGCCCACGGTGCAGGCCAAGCTGCTGCGCGTGCTGCAGGAACGGGAGTTGGAGCGCGTGGGGGGTAACCGCACCATCAAGGTGGATGTGCGCGTAATCGCCACCACCAACCGCCGGCTTCAGGAAAGCGTCGATCGCAAGGAGTTCCGGCAGGACTTGTTCTTCCGGCTCAATGTCGTCCCCATCGTCGTGCCACCGTTGCGGGAACGCATGGAGGATGTGCCCCTTTTGGCGGAACAGTTTTGTCAGCGGTTCGCCCGCAAGCACGGTGTCGATATCAAAGGCATCGCTCCGGAGTGCATGGCCACGCTCATGAAACACACGTGGCCCGGCAACGTCCGCGAACTCCAGAATGTCATTGAGCGCGCCGTGATCCTCTGTTCCGAGGGTGGCGTTCTCGAATCGATCCACCTCGGCCTGGCGGACAACGCGGTGGGACCGGTGTCGTCAGGCCGTTCCCAGGGCGTCGAGACGACGGCGGTTGCAGATGCCGAAGGAACATTCCCCACTCTGTCGGAGGTCGAAAAGCGGCACATTCTCGCCGCCCTCAAACAAAGCAAAGGCAATCGGACTCACGCGGCGAAAATGCTCTCCATCAGTATCCGTACGCTTCGGAACAAGCTCAACGAGTACAACTTCAAGAGCCAAGAGAATGCGGCGCCGTAACGGGCGGCCGCGTCACGATGGCTTGGTGAGGGCGCGCAGATGCGGTTGGACCGCGCGGGGGGGGGGCCGGGGTGTGATCGACGGAAAGAAGCGGCGACGGTTCGGGACGGGGGCGCGTGCCCCCCGCCCGATCATGCTCGGCCAGGATGCAGCGCCGGCCCTCTTCGAGCGCCCGGTTGACCAAGGCCCGGTGCCAGATCCACAAGCCTAGAAAGACGAAGAAACAAATCAATGACCCCAAGGCCAGCGCGCAGCAGCTTCGGATGAGGATGTGCGAGGACTCCTCAAAAAAGTCGGGCAGCAACACGGCCAAGTAGCCAATTCCGCACACAGCCAGGACAGCAACCACCGCCACGATCCGCATGGCACGGTTGACGCAACGCTCGTCCCGTTCCGCCTCGATGATTTTCTCCCGCAGCCGTCGGTGTTCCTCGGTATCAGTCTCAAGAATGAGAGCCTTCAGGAACTCGGACTGTTTCTGACGTTCGGACATATCGGCTCAGGCCAGGGCCAATAAGCTTCCCGTGTGCCAGCCGGCCCCGCCTCTCCAAGGAATAACCGCACGCCCTGGTCCCCTTGATTCCCGCCATCGCTGCCCCGATTCTGTCGGCGCAAGTGGTTGTCCCCGCCATTAACCCGCGGACGGGTTGATTCCGCCCTGCCTCCTTCTGGTACAGCCGGCCTCCGGCTCTGAGGCAATAAAGTGCCAGTCCCGGGTGAAGTCTTGCCGCACCGCCCGCTGCTTGGAATCGATGAGCGCAGGGCCTCGCCGCGATCGGCGCGGACAACCCGACCTTGGACTTTCAGCACGCGATCGTACGACTGCCGTTTGTCCTCCACCCGCGAAGGAAAGGAAGTAATCCCGTTGCCACCGCGGCGGACAACGCCTATACCACTACCGGTCGCCAATGAAAAGAGACGCCCCCCCGCTGTTGTGCATCTTGGAGCAGTAATTCACCTTTGCCTCGTCCCGGCCCGGGCGGCGCCAGAGGATATCCGGGGCTTGCCGGCCGGCTCCAAGGCGCCCGCGCTCCGGTCCACGGGCAGCGGCAACTCCCGCAACGCCCGGTACACCTCCGCGGTCTGCTCCTCCGGTTCCGGACCTGCCCCCACCGCAC